>QEUY01000238.1 GCA_003577365.1 Chloroflexota bacterium
TCGGGGCGCATCAGCAGCATATCGCCGCGGCCCAATAGACGCTCCGCGCCGGGCGTGTCCAGGATCACGCGGCTGTCGATCTGGCTCGTCACGGCAAAGGCGATGCGCGTGGGGAAGTTGGCTTTGATCAGCCCTGTCACCACATCGGTGCTGGGGCGCTGCGTCGCCAGGATCAGATGGATGCCCGTCGCCCGCGCCATCTGCGCCAGACGGCAGATCTGCCGTTCGATATCCTCGCCCGCCGTCATCATCAGGTCGGCCAGCTCGTCTACAATCAGCACAATATAGGGGAGCGGCGCGCCCACGCTGCCCTTCTTGCGTGGGCGCGCCAGCGCATTATAGGCCTCCAGATTGCGCACGCCCGCCTCGCGGAAGAGACGGTAACGGTCGTCCATCTGCAGCAGCAGCCAGGTCAGCGCGCCCATCACCTGCTGCACATCGGTGATCACCTTGCCCAGCAGATGGGGGATGCCGTTGTAGCCGGGCAGTTCCACCATCTTGGGGTCCACCATCACAAAGCGCAGCGTCTCCGGCCCGTGCTGCATGAGCAGGCTGGTGACAATCGTGTTGATGCAGACCGACTTGCCCGACCCGGTGGCCCCGGCGATCAGCAGATGGGGCGCGCGCGTCAAGTCCAGCGTCACCGGTGCGCCCGCCGTGTCACGGCCCAGGGCCAACAGCAGATCACCCTTCTGGCGGCGCATCGCCGGACTTTCCAGGATGCCGCGCAGCGAGACCAGCGACTTCGTCGAGTTCGGCACCTCAATGCCGACATAGGGCCGCCCCGGCACAGGCGCTTCGATGCGCAGCGCGGGTGCGGCCAGCGCCAGCGCCAGGTCGTCGCCCAGGCTGACGATACGGTTGACGCGCACCTTTTGACGCTTGCCCGAACGCTCCACATAGAGCGGCTCCACGCCAAACTGGGTCACCGTCGGCCCGCTCTCCACATGCACCACACGCACCGGCACGCCAAAATCCTCCAGCGTGCTTTCAATCGCGGTCTGTAGCCCCTGCACATCCACGCTGCCATAGCTGCCGCTGTCGGCCTGCAGCAGATCGAAATGGGGCAGATTGGCGCGGCGCGGCGGCGCGGCGCTCTTGCCGTTCCCCCGGTCGCCGACCTTGCCCGGCGCTTTGCCCACGGGTTTAGCGGAGCGGGGCGCAGGCGAAAACTTGGCAGCCCGCGGCGCCGGCTGCGGCGCGTCGAACGGGTCACTGAGCTGGTCGGGCGTATGCGCCGGCCCTGGGGCGACAAAGTTAGGCGTCTTGACCAGCCGCGTGCCGGGCACATACTGGCGCGGCGCAGGCCGCGGCGGCAACGCGGTCAGCCGCGCCCAGCCGGTCGCGGCCAGCGGGAAAAGCTGCACGACCACACCGGCAGGGTAGACCAGCGGCGTATAACAAAGCAACATCACGCCCCCGACCGCGCCCAGGAGCAGCGCAAAGATCATCGCCAGTTCCTGACCAAAGCCCGCCACCAGCAGCCCGCCCAGCACCGTGCCGACCAGCCCGCCGTTGCTCCCGTCGAGCGGCATCTCCCAACTGAAGACGGCGTTGTTGCGGGCAAAGCTCCCGATCAACAGCCCCAAAAGCAGCGCCTCCGCGCCCACCAACGCTTCGGCGCTCCAATAGCCCGCCCGGTCCCCCAAGACCAGCACCGCGCCGATCCCCAACAGGCTCAACGCCACCAGCGGCGCGGTCCAGCCTGTCATCTGCACCAGCCACGGAACCCCCTCGGCGGCGCGCAGCGACAGAAACAGAAACGCGCCCAACGCCACCAGCCCAAAGCCGACGACATGGACGCTCAACCACCCGCGCAGTTCCTCCCCCCAACCGGGGAGATCGTCGCGTTCGGGCATTGTGTTCAGGTGAAGTTCAGATTTTGCCATGGCTCCGTCCCTGGTATGCGGCTGGGTCATCCTGCGCGGTGCGCTGTCCATAGGTGCCCTGGCCGCCGAACTCTACACCGGGCCGGTCGCCGTCTCCTCCTCGCCCACCGGTTGGGCCTGCGGCAGCAGGGGCATGCCGGTCAAGGATTCGGGCCGGCCGTTCAAGTCGAGGCCGTTCCCCTGTTCCATCTCTGTGAGCACACGCGCCACCTGGCCGATGGCTACGCGCTGTTTGCGATAGAGGTCGCTCTCGCTGATCGCCAGCCGGTCGGCGATCTCGCGCACCTTGCGCCCCTGGATAAAACGCATCTCCAGGATGTTATAGAGCAGCCATTCCGGGGCGCTAAAATTCTGCTTGCCCTCCGGGCGCAGCTTCTCGATCGCCGACCCCAACACCAGCCGCAGCGCCTTGGTCGGGTTATCGTCGGCCTGGCTCAGCACATCGGCCACCACCCGCAACTGCACCAACGGGCTGCGCGTCAGCTTGGGGCCGCCCCAATAGTGGCTCAACGCATCCTTGACCCAAGACTCAAACTCTGGGCTGTGGATCGGGCTGGGGTTGAGCAGGACGTTGACCGGCGACTCGTCGCTCTCTTGGGCCGTATAGGGAACGGCGCTGCGCATCTGCTGGATGCGCTCGATGTCCGGGATGATGCGGCGCAGCGCCACAAAGACCCGCTGCTGCAACTGCCGATCCATCAACGCCCGCGTGATGCTTTGCAGCATCCGCTCCATCACAGCCTGTTCATCTGCATCGAGCGGCGCCGCATCGAGCGGCGCCGCGGCCCGCGCCTTGACGCCCAAGATGCCCAGCACCCGCACCGGCTCTGTCCCCGGCCCCGACTCGACCAGCGGCCAGATCCAAAAACCGGCATGCACCAGCGGCTGATAGCCGTCTGCCCCCTGTTTGAGCGCCGTGGTCAGGGTCTCGCCCCAGTCGTCCACGGCGGTCACCTGCTTGCGTGTCTCCTCCGGGCCGACCACCACCTCTAAGATCAGGTCAGGTCCCACCGTGGCGGCCACAAAGCCCGCGGGCACGCGCAGCATCTCACACAGCGAAACAAGATTGTTTTCAAGGAATTGCCGGAGATCGCTCGTGGCCAGCAGCCGCCGGTCCAGCTCACGTAGCCACGCGATTTCATCGCGATCTTCCCGATAGACAAGACGGTCGACCAGGGTTTTGGTTACGCTCAGGATCAACTGGCTGAGCACGATCACGCCGGTGATCACGCTGAAGAGGACGATGTCGCGCGGCAGCCCCAGCAAGCGTTCCACCTTGGGCACGGTCTGCACCGCCAAGATCACAAAGATGGCGACCAGCGGCCCGCGGAAGAAAAAGCGCAGCAACCGGTAGCGCACCACCCGGTCGGGCGTGAGCACGCCAAAATAGGCCACCGTATAGCTCATGACCACCAGCATCATCGCCACCGCGATGTTGACCACGATGGCAAGCAGCAAGACCAGCGCGCTGCCGTCCTGGTCACCGGTCAGGCGGCTGAAGCCGATCAAATAGGGGAAGATGCCGATCCCCGGCGCAAAAAAGGCGATCAACAGATAGGTCATGCGCTCGCGCGTGCTGTCGGTCAGGCAGCGCTGGCGCGCCTTCCAGACATTGCCCAATGCCAGCACGATCACGGCCACATAGTAGATCGCAAAGACGCCGAATAAGGGGCCTGCTTCAAGATAGGAGATCGGGGGGCGGTAGCGCACGGCGCCGACAATCTGCGTGCCAAAGAGCGCGGTCAGCGCGCTCAACGCCGAGATCACCAGCCAGACCAGCCCGATGACACGGCGGCGGCCAATCCGGTAGTTGGTGGTACGCAGCACCGCCACCGAAAAGAGATAGTAGGCCGCGGGCAGCATGGCAATGCCCAGCCACTGCAAACGCAGCCAGCGGTTGGCCGATGCCGCCGACACCACCCGGTCGAGCGCCACCTCGCTGGCGTAGGTCACCACGACACAGGCCAGCAGAAGCGCAAACCAGCGCGCCACCGCATCGCGAAAGTTATAGGTCAGCGTATAGGCCAGCAGCGAAAAGGCCAAGATGACCAGGACTGACGACAGGGCGACGTTGATAAATTCCAGCAGTTGCGTCAGGTCAAACAACTCCTCAACCATAGATTTCTAACTGACCCACTCCACGTCTTCATTCACCACCACCCACATCTTGTTTCGTTTTTGCAGCTCCAGCCGGAAGCCGCCGCCCACCATCGGCGTGCGGCGGATGTGCAGGTGCAGCTCGGCGTCGCTGAGGCTACGAAACTCGATCGGGTCCATCTCGATCAGCGGGCCATCGCTGGGCGGCGCCGGCTCATCCGGCATCAGCCAGAAGATCTCGCCGTCAAAGCCGACATCGCCCTGCACCTCGGCGGCATGACAGCGGATGCGCAGTTGCGCCGGTCTGCCGTCGGCGTTCGGCTCCAGATAGCAGCGCCGGCCCAGCTTATGCACCAACGCCGTGCGCCGGATGCGGATCGTGTCCGGCTCCTGCGTGTCGTCGCTGGCGTAATAGCGCGCCAAGGCATAGGTCGGGCCAAAGGCGTTTTGCTGGCCCAACAGCCGCAGCAGATCTTCGCGCACGCCGCTCCACTGATAGCGCCACTCCTTGGTCTGGATCTGGTCGCCATATTCCAGCAGCTCCAGCGTTGCCTCCGCGCCCAAACGGCTGAGGATCGCCACCGGCGACAGCCGCGTCGGGTCTTGTTTAAGGCGCGCCAGCAGCATTTGCGGCGACGATTCGGTGTCGTCGGGCGTCAGAAAGGCGCGCCGTGTGCTCAGGCTGAAAAACAGCCCCAGCACCACCGCGCCGGCGAGCAAGATCGCCAGCGTCCAGGCCACGGGGTCCATCGCCTCCAGGATGCGCGCCCACGAAGGAAACTCGTTTAGCCCCCAGCGCTCCAATAGCTGCTGGATCAACTCAGACAGATTCGGCATGGTTCACGTCGACGTACTCGCCGGGTCACCTTCAAATAGCGGCGAACTCAACTTGGCATTGTACCACAGCGCCCGGTCGAGCCTCTAGACTGCCACCATGCAACTGCCACCATGCAGGATATGCGCGATAGTCCTTTCCCGGCTACGCCGCTGCGCCGAATCCGGGTATAATGGCCGGGCTATGGATGCCGTCCCACCGCTTTCCGGAAACCTGCCGCCCGTGTCTACATCTCTTCCCAAGGTCGAACTGCCCTTTGTCGAACTGGCCCCCGGCGTGGGGATGGGCGCGCCCGCCCCCCACGGCTGGCGCACATTGGAACACTGCCCGCTGCTCATCCTCGTCGGCGTGACCGGCGTGGGCAAAAGCACCGTCCTGGCGCACCTGGCCGCCGCCGGCCTCGACTATACCCTGCTGCCCGACCGCCGCGACCTCACCGACCGGCTGATCATCGCTGCCATGCAGGCTGCCGACGGCGACCCCATCGCCCCTGTCGCCGACCGCAGCCTGCGCTTCGCCTACACGCGGCGCTATCGCCAGCACTACCCAGGCGGCATGGCCGACGCCGTCGCCCAGGTGCTGGTCGCGCCCGACCGCGCCGCCCGTCCCCTGATCTTCGACGGGCTGCGCGGGGCCAACGAAGTCAGCGCGGCCGCGGACCGGCTGCCGCTGGCCCGCTTTGCCATGCTCGACGCGCCCGACTGGGTGCGCGTCCAACGGCTGCTCAACCGCCAAGACGACTTCGACCAGGTGAATACCACACCGGCGGCGAACGCAGCCGCCCCCCTGCCCGCAGCGCAAGGCTTCGCCGCCCTGGGCATCCCCGAAGCCGCGACCCTCTTCTCCCCTGCCGAAGAAACTATCCTGCTTGGCTGGCTGCGCCGCGGCGACGTGAGCGCCGCCGACCTGCGCGCCAAGCTCCAGATCGTGGTGGAGGAGCGGCGCAGCTATGACCCTGCCGCGACCCTGGCCGCGCTCCGGCAGCACGCCCCGGCGCGCACCCTGCATTTGGATACCGTGGCGCTCTCCGCCCAGGCCGTCGCCACGCGCATGCTCGCCTGGCTCAACGCTTAATGCTTGATCGCGCAAGGATATGCGTCGGGGCCGCCCCCCGTGGCGGCCCGCAACATGCGGGCGGGTCCGCAGTTCGTAGACGGACAGGCACGGGGGCCTGTCCCTACCATGTGTGAGACGCAGTCTTAATCCACCGGCCCAGAACTTTATGTCTACCACGCAACCCTGTTTGGAACGCATCGAAACCACCGTCTTCCGCCTGCCCATGCACGGCAGCCTGCAGTGGGGCAAGAGCAGCCGCCTGGCCGAAGCGCGCCATGTGGCGGTGCGCGTGCTGCTCAGCGACGGCAGCGAAGGCTGGGCCGAAGCGCCGCCGCGGCCCACCATCTACGGCGAAACCGTCCACAGCATCACCAGCGTGATCCGCGACGAGTTGGCTCCACGCGTGGCCGGT
>QEUY01000239.1 GCA_003577365.1 Chloroflexota bacterium
GATGTTGGGCATCGCGCGCGACATGGAGCGCTACTGCCCCGGCGCGCTGATGCTCAACTACACCAACCCCATGGCGATGCTCTGCCGCGCCATGCAGCGTGAGACCAGCATCCAACTGACGGGGCTGTGTCACAGCGTGCAGGGGACTGCTGAAATGCTGGCGCGCTGGATCGGCGCGCCGATGGAGGAGATCACCTACACCTGTGCGGGCATCAACCACATGGCCTGGTATCTGGAATACAAGCGCAACGGGCAGGATGCCTATCCGCAGATCCGCCAGGCGATCACCGAGCGGCTCGAAGTCTATAACGAAGAGATCGTCCGCAATGAAATGTTCCTGGCGCTGGACCATTATGTGACTGAGAGCAGCGGCCACAACTCTGAATACAACTGGTGGTTCCGCAAACGCCCGGACCTGATCGAGCAGTATTGCACGCATGGCACGGGCTGGAACCCAGGCGAGTATGCCTATATCCTGACCCGTTATGCGGAGCGGGAGAACAGTTGGCGCGACGAGGCCAAGGCGTGGTTTGCCCAAGAGCGTCCGATGGAGCTGGCGCGCGGCCATGAATACGCTGCCTATATCATGAACGCGGTGCAGGGGGGCGAGCCGTTTGAGTTCAACGGCAATGTGCAGAACACGGGGTTGATCACCAACCTGCCGCAAAACGCCTGCGTGGAAGTGCCGGTGTGGGCCAACCGCAAGGGGCTGTCGCCGGTCTATGTGGGTGCGCTGCCGCCGCAGTGCGCGCTGCTCACCAACCTGAGCGCCTCGATCGAGGAGATGGCCGTCGAAGCGGCGCTGACCGGCGACCCGCGCCTGGTCTATCAGGCCATCGCCCACGACCCGCTGACCGCGGCGGTGCTGTCGCTGGCCGAGATCCGCCAGATGGTCAACGAGATGTTGGCGCAGAACCGGGAACATCTGCCCACTTTCTGCCATTTTGAGGCGTAGTCTGGCGATCCTATAGCGGCTGGCGATGTTGCATTGGCGGTACAATATCGCCGCTACGGAGCGCGCGCCCAATCACCGCGCTATGGATCGTTCTCTATCTGAGAAGTCCTATTCTTTAGCATTCTGAAAGGCTTGAACGCTATGCCAAAGGTTGCGTTTCTCGGTGCGGGCAGCACCGTGTTTGCCAAAAATTTGATGGGCGATATCCTCAGCTATCCTGAGCTGGCCGAATCGACCATCAGCCTGCACGATATTGACCCCGAACGGCTGCGCACCTCGGAGATCGTGGCGCACAAGGTGGCCGAGGCGCTGGGCGCGCACCCCACCATCGAAGCCACCACCGACCGCCGCGCCTCCTTGGACGGGGCCGATTATGCGATCTCGATGATCCAGGTGGCGGGCTATAAACCGGGCACGGTGGTCGACTTTGAGGTCCCCAAGAAATATGGGCTGCGCCAGACGATTGCCGACACGCTGGGCATCGGCGGGATCATGCGCGGGCTGCGCACGATCCCGGTGCTGCTGGATATGTGCCGCGATATGGAAGAGCTGTGCCCGGATGTCACTTTCCTGCAATATGTGAACCCGATGGTGATGAACTGCTGGGCGATCAGCCGCGCTACCAAGATCAAGACGGTGGGGCTGTGTCACAGCGTGCAGGGCACGGCGGAGCAGTTGGCGCGTGACATCAACGTGCCGATTGACGAGATTAACTTTGTCTGCGCCGGCATCAACCACATGGCCTTCTATCTGACCTTCAAGCGCCATGTCAACGGCGAGGTAGAAGACCTCTACCCGCGCATCCGCCAGGTGATCGAGGAGGGCCGCGTGCCCGACTGGAACCGGGTGCGCTATGAGATGTTCAAGCGGCTGGGCTATTTTGTCACCGAGTCAAGCGAGCATTTCGCCGAATATGTGCCGTGGTTTATCAAGCGCGACCGGCCCGACTTGATCGAGGAGTTCAACATTCCGCTCGACGAGTACATCACGCGCTGCGAAAACCAGATCGCCGGCTGGCAGCGGATGCGCGCCGATCTGGAGGACCCGAACTCCAAGATTCCGGTGCGGCGCAGCCATGAATATGGCTCCGGCATCATTCACAGCATGGAGACCGGCACGCTGCGCGTGATCAACGGCAACGTGCCCAACCACGGGCTGATCAGCAATCTGCCCCAGGGGGCGAGCGTGGAAGTGCCCTGCTTGGTGGACAAGAACGGGGTGCAGCCGGTGGCGATCGGCGAACTCCCGCCCCATCTGGCGGCGCTGATGCAGACCAACCTGAACGTGCAGGGGTTGACGGTGGAGGCGGCGCTGACCGGCAAGCGTGAGCACATCTACCACGCCGCCATGCTCGACCCGCACACGGCGGCGGAGTTGAGCTTGGAGCAGATCTGGAACCTGGTGGACGACCTGATCGAGGCGCACGGCGACTGGCTGCCGGAGTATCATTAGGGCGCAGAGACAGCACAAAGCTCGCCGGGTTTGAGCTAGAGAACCGGGTTCCCGATTTGGGAACCCGGCTGTTTCTCATATGCAATTGTGCGGGAACATCGTCGTCCCGGCGAGCGTCAACCTTTACAGCCGCTGTGTACCGACCCGGTCGAGCACGGCGGTGACGCCGATCAGAAACGCTGCAAAGGCCGGCAGCAGCGGGTCGCTGTGGAACCCGGAGACTTCGAGCGCACCAAAGCCTACAAGCATGAGCGTGCCGAGGCCGAGGAAAGCGTTGCTGACAATGGGGTTGTGCATGATTTGACTGCTCCCGCGTCTACAAGTCCAAATAAAAGCCCGATAACCAAACCCGAAAATGAAGGTTAAGCATCTGAATAACCTAGGTAAATTCCCCCAGATTATAGCGGGATCTCCCTACCGCCACAAACGAGCGTGTAGGGCAATGGTCTGGATTCGGATGTTTTTCGGACCGGCGTTGCCGGATCGTTGGGGAATCGTAGGTTTGGGCGGGGTCGCCGGTGTGAGACAAAATAAAGCCCCTTCCTTTTGAGAAGGGGCGATGATGTCGTGCCTGCCGTGAAATGGGTGGGCCATCTAGGCAGGCATCAGAGGTACTAAGGTAAGATTGAGGCAGCCACAGGCTGTTGCCTATGATTCTAACGAATTTCTAATGTGTGTCAAGTTTTGTCGCCGGTTTTTTGTGGCTTTGCGCTACACTGTTGGCGCAAGGCCAGCAATCACACGATGATCCACAGCCACGGGGAGGCCGCGAGCCGAGCATGAAAGCAGACCTAGACCGTTTGATGGCGGAACGTAACCTGGATGGGTTGCTGGTGATGGGCGATTCCGCCGGCAACGCCGTCATGAACTATCTGACCGGGGGGATTCATCTAGAGCAGGCGTTGGTCTTGAAGCGCCGCGGCGCGCCGCTGACCCTGATCCACGGCTCGATGGAGCGTGACTCCGCCGCGGCGAGCGGGCTGGCCCTGGTGGATCGCGACCAGACCTACAACCAGTATCTGCTCCTGCAGCGGCACGACGGCGACCGGCTCGCCGCCATGGTGGACTATCTCGGCCAGGTGATCCGCGACCACCGGCTCTTGGGGCGGCTGGGCATCTATGGCACGCTGGACGCAGGCGCGGCGCTGGCGCTCCTGCCCCGGCTGCAGGCCGAGATCGAAGATGTGGAGTTGGTGGGCGAGTTTGGCACGTCGCTCTTTTCGCTGGCGCGCGAGACCAAGGACGATGCTGAGATCGCGATCTTGCAGGAGGCGGGCCGCTTGACCTGTCTGGTCGTGGGCGAGGTGCAGGAGTTTATCCAAGGACACGGCGTGCGCGACGAGGTGGTGATGCAGACCGACGGCGCGCCGCTCACCATCGGCCATGTCAAGGCCTTTATGCGCAGCCGCTTTATGGCGCATGGGCTGACCGAAGACCATGACACGATCTTCAGCCAGGGCCGCGATGCGGGCGTGCCGCACAACAGCGGCAACCCGGCGGCCCCGCTGCGCCTGGGCCAGAGCATTATCTTTGACATCTTCCCACGTGAGCAGCACGGCTATTTCCACGACCTGACCCGCACCTGGTGTTTGGGCTACGCGCCCGACGCGGTGCAGGCCGCCTGGGATCAGTGCAAGGAGATCTTCGACCGCGTGATGGGGGCGCTGGCGGTCGGCGTGCCCTGCCGCGATCTACAGATTCAGACCTGTGAATATTTTGAGAGCAAAGGCCATCCAACGCCGTTGTCGAACCCCGGCACACATGAAGGCTATGTCCACAGCCTGGGCCATGGCATCGGGCTGGACATTCACGAAGACCCGCGCCTCAGCGCCGCGGCGGGCAATGAGACGCGGCTCCAGCCCGGCCATGTGGTCAGCGTCGAGCCGGGGCTGTATTATCCGGAGCGGGGCTACGGCGTGCGCATCGAAGATTCGGTGGCGTTCACCGAGGCGGGGGAGTTGATCAATCTCACGAATTATCCCTATGACCTCGTGATCCCAATGAAGGGGTGATAGGGGAAAACGACCGTGGGCCATTCCGGAGCCGCTCTCGGCAGGCTGACCTCTGAAGCCCGATGATGAAGTTTGACAATTTACCCAGGTAGTCGTTGTCATTCCGACGACGGTTGTCGTGGCTGGTTGTCGTGGCGGGTTGTCGTGGCTGCGCCCCCGTGCCCGCCATCTGCCGGAGCGGGCCACCACGGGGGGTGGCCCCTACGAGGATGCGACTTCCAACGAGACAATGCACTACCTTGCTATTTTGTAAAAGATCATCATCCCCCGGCGGCGCAGCACACGCAAGGTCGGGATGATTCATGTGATTCGCTGCGCCTTAGGCGAGGGCCAGCCGCGCCCGCTCATAGGCGATCACATCGTCGAGGATTTGGCCCAGGTTGCGTGTGGCCTGCCAGCCGATGGCCGTCTGTAGCTTGGTCATGTCGGGCACACGGCGGCGCATGTCCTCAAAGCCGGGAGCATAGGCTTCGCTGTAGGGCACATAGCGGATGGTGGAGCCTGTGCCGGCGCGGGCGATCACCTCCTGCGCCAGTTGGTTGATGGTGACCTCTTGGCGGCTGCCCACGTTATAGATCTGGCCCGCGGTCTGGTCGGGCTGGTCGAGCAGCGAGGCCAGGGCATTGACCGTGTCGTAGACGTGGCAGAAACAGCGGCTCTGCTCGCCGTCACCATAGACGGTGATCTCCTCGCCGCGCAGCGCCTGGCGCACAAAGCGCGGCACGACCATGCCATAGCGTCCCGTCTGGCCCGGCCCCACTGTGTTGAAGAAACGTACCACGGTCACCGGCAGCGCGTGTTCACGGTAGGCTGCCAATCCCAGGAATTCGTCCAACAACTTGCTGGCGGCATAGCTCCAGCGGCTGCGGCTGGAGGGGCCGAGCAGCAGATCGTCCTCTTCGCTGAAGGGGATCTTGACCCCTTTGCCATAGACCTCGCTGGTGCTGGCGATCAACGTGCGGCAGCGGTAGCGCCGCGCCGCGCTCAGCACAGCATGCGTGCCCAAAACATTGGTCTCGATCGTTTCGGTAGGACGTTCCACCACCAACTGCACGCCCACAGCGGCGGCCAGGTGGATAATCGCATCGGCCTGGCTTGCCAGCCGGTCCAAGACCAGCGGGTTGTCGAGCGTGTCGATGGCGAAGTGATAGCGCGGGTTGGCGACAAACGGTTCGATATTGGCGAAGCTGCCCGTGCTCAGGTTATCAAGGATCGAGACCGTGTCGCCACGGTCGAGCAGGTGGCGTGTCAAGTGGCTGCCGATAAACCCGGCGCCGCCGGTGATCAGGACATGCATAGTCACCTCAGGGAGTGGGTAGGGACTGAGTCAAGCAAAAAGTCATGGCATGATAGCGTGCTCATTATAGCAAGGCCCGCCGTGGGGGGAAAGCATGTTGCGCCGGGTTATCGACAGTCTGACGTTGATGGGCCGGTGTTGACAGTCTGGCTTGGGGATGCGCCTGGGGTTTTGACGCGTATCGGGGCGGCGGGTACAATGGACGGCATGACGCGCATCCAAACCCTAGAACTGCTCCTGGTGGTAGACAAGACCGACGAAGGCTATGTGGCCTTGGTGCGCCAGTCGCCCGCTGGCCAAGGCCAGACTCGTTTCGTCAACCCCTTGGCGCCGCGCGACCTCGCCGGTTTCTGGGCTGCCCTCTCACAGCTGCCGCGCGGGGGACACCCGACCCCCGAACTGGCGGCGCGCATCCGCGCCGCCGGCCAGCAGCTCTTTGACGCCGTCTTCCGCGGGGAGGTCTTGGGCTGTCTGCGCGCCAGCTTCGACATCGCCCGCATGGAGCAGGCCATCCTGCGCATCCAGCTGGACTGTAGCACCGTGCCCGAACTGGAGACGCTG
>QEUY01000240.1 GCA_003577365.1 Chloroflexota bacterium
GCCCGCCGCCGCCCACCGGGATCAACACCGCATCCAGCGCCCCGGCCTGCGCCATCATCTCCAGCCCCAACGTGGCCGAGCCAAGCAGCGTGCGCAGCCCCTCGAAGGGGTGGATCAAGGTACGCCCCTCCGCCGCTTGAATCTGGCGCACGCGGTCAAAAGCTTGCGTCACGTCGTCCACCAGCACCACCTCAGCGCCATAGCTGCGGCAGCGTTCCAGGCGAAAGGGGTTGGCCGTCTTGGGCATCACCACCTTGGCCGGCGTGCCCACCAGCCGCGCCGCATAGGCCACGGCGATGGCGTGGTTGCCCGCGCTCACCGCGGTGACCCCCTGGGCGCGCGCCGTTTCGTCCAGCCCCAGGATCGCCGCCAGCGCGCCGCGCAGCTTAAACGTTCCGGTGTGCTGGAACAACTCCAGCTTGAGCAGCACTTGCGTCTGCGCCCCGACGATGGCGGCCAGGTCGCCCGCCTGCCAGCGCCAGAGCGGCGTCTCGACGATCAACTCGCCCAGCTTGGCGCGTGCGGCGCGGATCGCGTCCAGCCCCAACTGCTCGATCCCGGCCCCGTCTATCGCATCCATCCTCACCGTCACCGCCTGTCAATACCGTCTACTGTCGCCGCCCGCGATCACCAGTTCAGCATGCCGCGCTCATACATGGTATACAGCCCGTAGAGCAGATAAAAGACCACCGCCCCCACCAGCACGCCCAAAACATAGTTACCGCGCTCACGCAGGTGCTGCACCTGCGCCCACACCGCCCGCGGGCGCGAGAGCACCAGGATGATCACGATCAACAGCAGCAGAAAAATGCGTAGGCCCTTCATGCTCCCTGCCCCCGGCGATGCCGGCATCTGCCCTGCGCCCCTCATGCCGGGTTCACGGCCCCGGCCACACTTCTGGTACAATCACAGCCTGGACAATCGCGGCGGCTGTGCGCGGCCTGTGTCTGCACTGGCCTCGAACCTGATTCAACCCTGGCACTGTATCATGACATTCGCCTGGCTCGGCCTGCAATTTAGCCCCCAAGCGCCCGGCTTTTGGCTGCTGATCAGCCTGCTGATCACGGCGCTGCTTATCTCGGCGCGCCCCTATCTGCCCGTCCGGCAGTACCGGCTGCTGTGGATCGGCCATTGGCTGCTGATCCCCTATCTGGGGATGCTGCTGGGCAGCCTCTCGCCGCGGCTGCTGGGCTTGGCCGGCATCGACTGGTTAGCCAGCTTGAGCCTGGGGCTGGCCCTCTTCTTTGCGGTCGTCGTGCTCTTGGTCTTGGTGCGCGCCACAGTGGATCTCTCCGGCGACCCGGCTGCACCCGCAGCCGCAACAACGGCCACGGCCCACAGCGGCTGGCGCGCGGTTGGCAATGCGCTGGTGGCCGGCGGCGCCACCGAGTTTCACTGGGCCTTTCTGCGCGGCGCGCTCTGGGAGATCTTTCTCTCCCGGCCCGAAGCGCTGGCCTTGCCCGGCTATTGGGCGGTCTGGGCTGCGGCGTTGATCGCGGCCGCAGAGGTGCAGGCGATGCGGCCGCGCTTCATCCCCTGGCTTCTACAGATGGCGACGCTGCTGGTTACCAGCATTCTGTTCTTCTATACGCGCAACTTCTGGCTCTGCTGGCTCACGCACACCACGGTGCAGTTGATCGGCAGCCCCAGCACCCCGCTGCCGCGGCGCTGGTCGACGCGCCTCTACGGCGAACGGCGCTAGAGCAAAAAGCCGGCAACCAGCAGCAGCACAAAGAGCAGGGCCGAGACGATCCCCAACTGGCGCAGGTCTTTGAGAATATAGTGATATTCCTTGTCCCAGTTCACCGTGGGCGCGGCGGGGGCAGCGGGCGCGGCAGCCATCTCGCCGCCGGGCGCGGGGTAGACCTTGACAGCAGTGCTGCGCAGCCCTGCCGAGCGGCTGCTGCGAGTGGTGCGGGATGTGCGTCGGCGATTGGTTGCCATGCGCTTTCTCTCCTCAGTATTCGTTCACGCCGGTCGTCTCGCCGCCGGCAATCTTCGCTCAAAACCGATTCAGCCCCGCATTATACTGCCGCGGCGGATGGGGCGACAAACTCCCGCCGGTCTGCATCCCCGGCCTATCCCCGTTGGGGTGCGGCGCGGCGCGGCAGACGCCGCCGCACCAACTCGGCCACGCTCGCGGCCTCAGGCATGGCCGCGCGGCCCAGCAGCCCCGCATAGACCGCCAGCCCGCCGCCGCCCGCCGCGCCCAGCATCACCAGGTCGCGGCCCAGGCCAGGGGCGACCCAGTGGGCCGCGGCCAGCGCCAGCCCCCAGGCCACCGCGGCCATCAAGGCCGCCGCCGCCAAGATCGTGAGCAGCCCGCGCGCCAGGTGCATGTGCAGACGCCCCACCTGGCGCGCCAGCAGCGCGGCCATGATCAGCGCATGGCTCGCCTGCTTGGCCGTGTCGGCCCAGACCAGCCCCCGATAGCCCAGACCATGCACCAGGCCCAGGGCTGCCGCCACATAGACGCCCACGCTCACCACCCCGACCAGCGCCGGCAACCAAGTGTTGCCGCGCGCGTAGAAGGCAAAGTTGAGCGGATAATCGACCGCCGCAAACAGCATCCCCACGACATAGATGTTGAGCGCGGCGACGACGTGGGCAGTATCCCGAGGGGTAAAGTGGCCGCGCTCAAACAGCAGCCGCGTGAGCGGTTCGCCCAGCACCCAGAGCAGCACCGCCGCCGGCACGACCAAGAGCAGCACCAGCCGCAGCCCGCGCCCCAAGGTCTGGCGATAGGCCACGCCCTCCCCTGCGGCATGATACCGGCTCAGACGCGGCAGCGCGGCCAGCGAGATCGCTACGCTGGTCAGCCCCAGCGGCATCTGCTGCAGCGTCGTGGCGTTGCTCATCCAGGCGATGCTCTGCGGGCCGGTGGCGCTCGCCAGCCGCCGGTCGAGCATCACCTGAAGCACGCTCACCACCAGCCCGGCGGCGATCGGCGTGTAGAGACGCAGGATGCGGCCCACGGCGGGATGCGAAAAGCGGGGCCGCTGGATCAAACGCACCCCGGCGCGCTGTAGATCCCAAGCCATGACCACGACCTGGGCCGCGGCCCCCGCCAACATGCCCACCACCAGGCTGGTGATGCCCAAGGTGTGCGCCAGCAGCGGCGCAGCCAGCACGATCCCCAGGTTGTAGATGGCGGTCGCCAACGCGGGGAAGCTAAAACGCTGCAAGGCGTAGAGCATGGCGGTGAGCAGCCCAGCCATGCTAAACAGCCAGACGGCGGGCGACGAGAGCCGGATCAGCCGGGCCGTCAAGTCGAGCAGGGCCGGGTCGAACTCGGCGAAACCAGCGGCCAACAGCCAGGCTACCTGCGGCGCGGCCAGTTCCAGCGCCAGCACCAACAGCGCCAAGCCCAGCCCGCCCAGCGTCAACAGCGTCGCGATCAGCTCGGTAAAGAGGGCGCGGCGCTGCTGCGCATACTCGCTCAAGACCGGGACCAGCGCCGCGCTCAACATACCGCCGATCAGGAAGTCATAGAGCAGCACCGGCACTTGCGCCGCCACACGGAACGCGCTCACCTCGCCGGCCGTGCCGAAATAGATCGCGATCACCACCTCGCGCGCCAGCCCCAGCACGCGGCTGGCGGCGCTGCCCAGCGACAGCAGCCCGCCGCTGCGCGCCAGCCCGCCGGCGTCGAGCGCCGGCGGTGAGATCACGCCCTCTTCTGACTGCACCTTGCTGCCCATGCGGGCATTGTAACATAGGGGCGCAGACAAGCGCGGAAACAGCTAGGGCGCGGCTTGGCCGCGCCCTAGGTTGGGGGTCGATCAGCGATCCATCAACAACCCATCAAAAACAGGATCAATGCTGCGTCTCACAAGTGCATGCCTGTCCGTGAATTGCGGGCCGCCACGGGGGGCGGCCCCTACGGTGACACTTGCGAGATCAAGTAATCAAACCGGAACGGCCACCCGCTGCCGGAAGACGCGCGGGTCGGCGAAGCCGGGATAGGGATGGTCTTCCAACTCGGCCAGCCACTTCTCTGCCTGCATAGCCGCGGCGCAGCCCTGCCCCACGCTGGTCGCTACCTGCTTAAAGACCTTGTCCATGATCTCGCCTGCGGCAAAAACGCCCGGCACATTGGTACGCATCCTGTCGTCGGTGACCAGATGGCCGTCCTCGTCCAGCTCCAGCTTGCCCTTGAACAGCTCATTGTTGGGCAGATGGCCGACGAAGATAAAGACCCCCTCGGTCTCCAACTGGCCCGCCTCGCCGGTCACGGTGTTGAGCGTCTTGACGCCCGCCACCTTGCCTTCGGCGCCGGCCACGATCTCGCTCACGACCGTGTTCCAGACAAACTCGATCTTGGGGTTGGCGAAGGCGCGCTCCTGCAAAATCTTGCTGGCGCGCAGTTCGTCGCGGCGGTGCAGGATGCGCACACGCGTGGCGAATTTGGTCAGGAACAGCCCTTCCTCCACGGCGCTGTCACCGCCGCCCACCACGATCACATCCTTGCCGCGGAAAAAGAAGCCGTCGCAGGTGGCACAGTAGCTGACGCCCCGCCCTGTCAACTCCTTCTCGCCGGGAACCTCCAGATAACGCGGGCGCGCCCCGGTGCAGGCGATGATCGCCTTGGTCGCCACCTCGCGGCCGTTGGCCGTCCGCACCAGGAAAGGATGGCGGTCGATGACGATCTCGGTGACATAGTCGAACTCAACGCGCGTGCCGAACTTCTCGGCCTGCTGCTTCATCCTTTCGACCAGTTCCGGCCCGCTCAACGCTTCGGGAAAGCCGGGGTAATTCTCGACCTCATAGGTAATGCTCACCTGGCCGCCGTAGTCGTTGCCGGTAAACAACAGCGGGTTCAGGTTGGCCCGCGCCGTATACAGCCCCGCCGTGAACCCAGACGGCCCGCTGCCGATGATCACCACATTTTCTACTGGATTTTCTGCTGCGCCCTCGCTCTGGCTTCCGTTGCTGGGCACTTCTGTATTTGCCATGAACCGACCTCCTCCATGTTGTCTCTGGCGCGCCGCAAGGCACGCCAGCCCACTGGCTGGTCACTGCCACGCAATGATGTCACGGCGCTATAATTTATGTAGCGGCATTATAGGCCCATCGTAGCGAGACGTCAATTCAGGGCGCTGTAGTCGGCACTACACACGCCGCATCGCACATCACATTATCGCGCATCATATCGCGCATCATGCGGACGGGCCGAACTCGCCCGCCGCCTGCATCACCAGCGTCAGCGCGGCCAGCGCCGCCGTCTCGGCGCGCAAAATGCGCGGCCCCAGCGTCACCACCTGCCAGCCGGCGGCGGCAGCAGTCTCCACCTCATCCGCATCCAGCCCGCCTTCAGGGCCGATCAGCAGGCTCACCGCCGCCGGCTGCGTCTGCGCCAGCGCCGCGCCGATCCCTGGGCGGTCACCCGCCGCCTCCCAGGGCAGCAGCCGCACCCCTTGCGCCGCGCGGATCGCCTCGTCCAAGCGCATAGGCGGGAGCAGCGTGGGGAGCGCACCGCGGCGGGACTGTTCGGCGGCCTCACGCACAATCGCCGACCAGCGCTCCTCTTTCTTGGCCAGCGCTTCGACCGGTCGCACCACCGTGCGCCGGCTCACCACCGGCGCCAGCCGCGTCACGCCCAACTCCGTGGCCTTTTGCCAAACCCACTCCAGTTTGTCGGCCTTGAGCGCGCACTGATAGAGCGTCACCTGCACGGCGGGTTCGGGCGGCGCGGGCAGCAGCGCCACGATCCGGCCCGTGGCGTGCTGCCGGTCGATCTGCGCCACCTCGGCCAGACAGGCGCGGCCCCGACCGTCAAGCAGCACGATCCGCATCCCCGGCTGGGCGCGCAGCACGTGCGCCAACTGGTGATGTAGCGGCGTCAGGTCCAGCACGCTGCCCACCCCTGCCCAGGTGGTGTCGAGGAAAAAACGCTGCAGCCCTGCGCTGGCGTCCATGCGCGCTACTCCGCCGGTCTGCGAACCACCAGCGCTACCCAGTCCGACTCCTGATAACGGTTCACCGGGGCCAAACCATGACGCCGGGCCGCGTCGATCACCAGGTGGGCGCGCTCTTCGATGATGCCGGCCAAGATCATGTGGCCGCCTGCGGCCAGCGGTTCGGCCAGCGGCACATTGCTGTAATCGCCATCGAACAATTTAGCCAGCACTTCGGCCAGAATATTGGCGACGACCACCTGAAAGCGCCCGGCCATGCCCGCGGGCACGCTCTCCTGGCGCACCTCTACCAGCCCGGCAGGGGCGAGCGCCAGCCCGTTGGCGCGCAGATTCTCCTGGGCCACGCGGCCGGCGCGCGCCCAGCTTGGCGGCGGCGATGGTCAGCACGCCGCTGCCTGTCCCTACGTCCAACACCGCATCCCCTGGCTGCACGATCTCCTCCAATGCGACCAAACAGAGGCGCGTGCTGGGGTGCAGCCCGGTGCCAAAGGCCATGCCTGGGTCCAACTCGATCACCAGATCGCCGGGCGCGGCCTCGACGCTCTCCCAACTGGGTTTGAGCAGCAGCCGCTTGCCCACGCGCATCGGCTTATAGAACTGCTTCCAGGCGTGCGCCCAATCTTCCTCGCGCACGGTGCGCACGGTCGGCTCGGGGATGGGGTAGATGCGGCCCAAAAACCACAGCCCCTCCTCGATCTGGCGGCGGATTATCTCCCCACGCGCGCCCGGTTTGATATAGGTCTTGACGACCAGCCGGTATTCGCCGGCGATGGGCTGCTCAAAATCGTCAAAGCCGGTAGCCTCGATCACAGCGCCGCCGCCGCTCGCCTCGCCTGCGGCGCTGTCGTCGTCATAGCCGCCGCCGTTATAGCGGTTGAACAGTTCGCTCACCGCCTCGGCAGCTTCCGAATCGACCACCACCGCGATCTCGATAATCCCATCTTCTTGCCTAGGTCCTTGGGTGGGTTCTTGCATCGGCCCCTGCTTCCGTCAAAAAACGGAGACCGGGACGCGGTCCCGATCTCCGTGACAGTCTATCTCAACCTGTCTGCATAGAGCGAGCCACACGGAGATGCTCCAGACTGGCGCGCAAGCGTATCCTCAACCTAGTCCGTGCCAAAGATCAGTCCGTGCCAAAGATGCGGTCAAAGAAGCCCTTTTGCGGCTCCAGGTTTTGGTCGCCCAGCGACTTAGCCAGTTCGCGCAG
>QEUY01000241.1 GCA_003577365.1 Chloroflexota bacterium
GCGACCAGTTCGGGCGCGCCGGCACTGCCGCCCATCTGCGCCATATTGAGAAAGACCGCGCCCAACGGGTTGCCCGGCACCATGCGCGGCACAAAGAAGACCACGGTGATCGAGAGAAAGACCGTGATCAGCAAGATCAAGAAGCGTTGGGCAAGATAACGCGCATAGCCGGACATAGGCTGCTCTCCTGACATCCCCTAATGGAATGCCGGTGTTGGCCGGATAGGGAGGCGCAGCGCCGCTACACAAGAGGCGGCGCTGCGCCCTAGAGAATCACAAGCCAAAGGCTACTTCTGCGCCACCGGCTGGGTCGTGGAGTGGATGCCACCCACCCATTCGCCGGTTTCGGGCGACGGATAGCCGTTCAAGACCAGGTTCCAGGTCGCCCACCAACTGACAGGCATATTCCACGGGTTTTTCGCCGAAGGCCAGCCTGTCCAGTAGCGGCTGTTGAAGGGCACGAGGGCCGGGGCCTGGACGATGGGCACGATCGGCAGGTCGTCCAACCAGATCGCCATGGCCTGATGATAGAGGTCGATCATGACGGCCTCATCGTCGGGCGGCGTCACGGCCATCTGGTCGACAATGGCGTCGAACTCAGGGTTCTGATAGCGGAAGGAGTTCCGCTCATACCATGGGGCCGGTTCGCCCAGCGGCACATAGAACTTGCTGTGGAACAGCTCCAGGTTCTCGTAGATGTAGCCGGGGCAGAAGGCCTGGAAGGCAAGCGTGTAGTCGCCGCGCAGGCGGGTGTCACTCTGCACGCTGCCGGTCAGGGGGGTCAGCTCCACGTCGAAACCGGCGGCGTTCAACTGATCGACAATCACCGTGCCGACCTTCATGTCCTCGTTGGAGTTACCGTCGACCAGGAAGGTCATGTGCGGGATGGGGCCATTGGCGTCGGCCCATTTGCCGTCGGCGTTCTTGGAGTAGCCCTGGGCAGTGAGCAGTTCTTCCGCCTTGGCCAGGTCAAAGGCGTCGGACGGATATTCGGCGCGCAGGTCGCTGATGGCGTCGAAGTAGGGTTTCAAGCCGTCGTAGAAGGGCCAGATGCCCCAAGAGGGCACGGTCGTGCCTTCATAAGCCAGGTTGACCACGGCCTCGCGGTCGATCGAGTAGGAGAGCGCCCAGCGCATTTCCTTCTTGTCCCAGGGCGGGGTGGCGTTCTGCACCATCATGCCGCGCGGACAGGGGTCGAGCCAGGCATAGGGCGCTTCGTCGTACCAGGCGCTGACATTGGGGTTGCGCCGCTTGACCTCTTGGAACGAGCCAACCGAGAGGATGCCGATGTTGGGGGTATCCAACTCGTCGGCGGTGAGGGCCAGCGCCACGTTGGTCTCTGGGCCAAGATAGAGGAAGTTGACCTTCTTCGGCTCCGGCATACGACCAAAGACCTCGCCGCCCCACCAGTCCTCGTCGAGCACATAGGTCATGGCGGTTTCGGTGGCGTTTTCGAGCACATAGGCCCCGGTGCCGATGGGGTCTGAACTCTTGAAGGTGAGCGGGTCCTCGCCCTCCCAGATATGCTTGGGCAGGATGGTGATGCCGCCCCAGATGCCGACCGCGGGGAAGGCCTCGCGGTTGAGGTGATAGCGCGGGTTGGCGGCGGTCAGGTTAAAGGTGACGGTGAGCGGGTCGGGCGCTTCGACCGAGGCGACGTTCTTGACGACCTCAGCCGCCCAGGTCATGCCGGGGTTAGCCATCAACGTCTCATAGGTGAAGACCACGTCGTCGCTGGTGAAGGGTTCGCCGTCACTCCACTTGACGCCGTCGCGCAGCTTGACCGTGATGGCGGTGAAGTCGTCGTTATATTCGTAGCTTTCCGCCAGCCACGGGACATACTCGCCGGTCTGCAAATTCTGATAGAAGAAGTATTCGTAGATCATCTGATGCAGGCCCGTGCCGGAGCGGCTGACACCGGGCGCATAGATGTTGAGGTTGGTCGGGTCTGCGATGCGTCCATTGACGGCAATGTTGAGGCTTTGGGCGCGTTCCGGGTCGACTGGTGCGGCGGGGGCGACGCCGGGGGCTGTGCAGGCGGCGAGCAGAAGCGTCAACAGCAGAACACCGACTGCGAATGTCCACTGCTTTGAACTACGCATACAATGTCCTCCTTGTCCATTGCGTTTGAAACCATCTACGTATGCCACCGCGGGCTGACTTGGCCCTGGGTGTGCTGCATAGGGCACTTGCTTAGGACGCGACGGTCACCTCCTTTCCGGGTTCGGCCTTGCCCCGCTCGGTTTTTTCGGGGCCGGCCAAAGTCGCCTGTTGGCGTGTAAACACCGAATCCATCTGCTCCCAAGGCAGCACAGGGTCGCCCGCGTAGAGATAACAGGTGGCCGCCTGGAATGGTTGGGTCCGATAGAGCGGTGGTTCGGCTTCGAGACAGCGGGCAAAGGCATGGGGACAGCGCGGCGCAAAGACGCAGCCTTGGCCGGGGATGGCCTGCTCGCCGGTCTCCGACGCCTCCGGTTCATCGGCCCAGGGGCGGGTCGGGTCGGGCAGCGGGATCGAGCCGACCAACAGTTGGGTATAGGGGTGGCGGGGCGACTTGACGACCGGGTTGACTGCGCCCAGCTCGGCCACGCGCCCGCTGTAGAGCACGATGATATCGCTGCTGATCTGGTAGGCGGTGGTGAGGTCGTGGGTGATGTAGAGCAGCGAGATGCCCAAGTCTTGGTTGAGTCGACGCAAGGTATCCAACACGGTGGCGCGCAAGGAGGCGTCGATCATCGAGACCGGCTCATCGGCCACGATCAAGGTCGGTTTAAGCAGCAGGGCGCGCGCCACCATGACCCGCTGGCGCTGGCCGCCGCTCAACTGGTGGGGGTAGCGCCCCAGCGTCTCTTGGGGGCGCAGACCGACCAGGGCCAGGCTTTCTTCCATCAGCCGGCGCGTGGCGTCGCGCCCGCGCGCCAGGTCGAACTTGCGGATGGGGACCTCCAGCACATGGTCGACGCGGTAGAACGAGTTGAAAACGCCAAAGGGGTCTTGAAAGACGGCCTGGACATCGCGGCGGAACTGGCGGCGCTCGTCGCGGTTCAACTGGGTCATGTCCTTGCCGCGATAGAGCACCTGGCCCAGGGTGGGTGTTTCGAGGCCGAGCAGGAGCCGCGCCATGGTGCTCTTGCCGCTGCCGCTCTCGCCCACGACGGAGAGGATGGTCGGCTGCGACGGGTCAATCGTCAGCGAGAATTTATCCAGCGCCACCGTCTCATGGCGCTGCACAATGCCGGAGCGGAAGATCTTGGTGACCTGTCTGGCTTCGAGCAGGGGGGCTGTCATCGGGTGGCCTCCTGCGCCGCTGCGCTGGGCACGGGGGCCTCGTCCAAGAGGTGGCAGGCGGCGCGGTGGTTGTCCCCGGTGACCTGTAGCAGTGGGACCTCGACCCGGCAGCGTTCCATGACATAGGGGCAGCGCGGGTGGAAGACACAGCCCGACGGCGGGTTGAGCAGCGAAGGCGGCGCGCCTGTCACCCCCTGAAAGCTCTCTTTTTGGTCCAGGCTGGGCAGACTCTCCATCAGCAGTTGGGTGTAGGGGTGCTGCGGGCGGGTGAAGAGTTCGGCGACGGGGCTTTCTTCGACCAGTTTACCGGCGTACATGACGCCGATGGCGTCGGCGAACTGCGCCATGAGGCCCATGTCGTGGCCGATGAGAATGACGGCCGCGCCGATCTCTTCCTGCACATGGCGCAGGGTCTGCATCACGCGGCGCTGCACGACCACATCCAGGGCGCTGGTCGGTTCGTCGGCGATGATCACCTTGGGGCGCAGGCTGACCGCGATGGCGATGCAGACGCGCTGCTTCATGCCGCCGCTCAGTTGGTGCGGGTACATATCGGCCACGCCGGCGGGCAGGCCGACCCAGGTGAGCAGTTGTTCGATGCGGCGGTCGCGCTCTTCGTCGGAAAGGTCGACGCCGTGGCTGTCGAAGCCATCCTGCATCTGGCGGCGGATGCGGATCACCGGGTTGAGCGAGTTCATGGCCCCTTGGCTGATCAGCGACATCTCGGCCAAACGGACTTGGCGCATCTCCTCGTCGGACAGCGTGAGCAGATCGACGCCATCCAGCAGCACTTCGCCCGCTTCCACCTTGCCAGGGGGGCGGATGAGGCGCAGCAGCGAGTAGGCGATGGTCGACTTGCCGGAGCCGGATTCGCCGATCAGACCGTAGCGTTGGCCGGGGAGAAGCTGGAAGCTGACCTCTTCCACCGCCTTCACCGGGCCGCGCGGGGTATGATAGTGCGTGACTAAATTGCGGACTTCCAGGACGGGTTCCATGCCAGCTAAGTCCGTGATGTTGTGGGATGTTCGTGCCTGGTAAACGCTGCCCGTGGTACGCAGCGTGCACAAGGGCTGATAGCTTGTGTGCCTTGCGATACGCAGCGCGCACAAGGAGAACAGAGGAGACTAAGACGAGCTGTCAGCTTGTATTGTACGGCTTTTGTGAAGCTAAGTCAAACGATGCTGTCATGGCTCCTGGTTCGCCTGTCAATTTTCAGCCAGGTCGTGCTCGTCATGCCTCTTGTGGGCGACCGCGCAGGAGGCGCGCCAGGTGGAGGAGGAGGCCCGCAAAGACGACCAGCCAGGCGACCAGGGCCAGATAGTAGAAGCCGCGCGGGATCGCCATCAGAAAGGGCAGGCCGAGGGCGTGTGACAGCCGGATCGTGCAGGTCGTGTACATGCCGATGGGAAAGACCATGCCCCAATAGACCGGGTCATAGAGAAAGCGGACGTGGCGGATGGTGTAGCGCCAGATGCCCAGGATGAGCAGCAGCGGGATCCACCAGGTGGCCGTCGCCCAATAGAACAGGGTAAAGCCCTTGAGAAAGGGGCGCAGCTCTTGCAGCAGCGGCAGCCCGTCTGCGCCCAAGATCAAGGTCGAGCCGGCCAGTGTGGTGATGGCAACCGCGCCCATGTTGATCCAGTAGGGCGGGGTCAGCGTTTCCGGGGAAAAGGTCAAGAGCGTAAAGCGATAGAAGATCAGCGTGACGATCCAGAGATAGAGCATCCCCCCCAAGAGGAAGAGGCAGAGCGCGGCAAAGAGCAGCAGGTCATGCGCTGCGCCCCAGTGAGGCGCGACCAGAACGCCCAGGACAGAGATCGACTGCGTTGCCACCACGGCCAGCATCCAGGCCCCATTCAGCCCCTGCTGCACGGGGGGCTTTTCGGGCAGCACGGTGATGGCGGCATAGAAGGCGTACATGATCGGCAGCCACAGGATGGCGGCCAAGAGCCACAGCCACTTGGCCGCGCCCGGCATGCCGCCGACGAGAAGGAACTGGTTGCCTAGGATCGAAGTGCCCGCCACCAGCGTGAAGAAGCCGGGGCCACGGGTGTAGCTGGTGAGGTCGGCCCAGACACGCGGCGCATAGAAGAAAAGCCGCGCCAAGGTGATCAGCCAGAGCAGCGCATAGAGCGCCACGTTGGCGACAAACAGGGTCTGGGCGACCCAGTTGAAGCCCAACAGCAGGCTGGCGATGGAGACAATGCCCGTCGCCATCACCAGCGCAAAATAGCCGGGGAAAAAGCCGGCGACCTCGCGCCGGAGCGTTGCGCCCACAGGCCTAGCGTTCCAGCCGGTTGAGATACCAGAGCAACCCACCATTCAGCCCCAGGCCGACCAAGCTGGCCAGCGCGGCGGGGAGCAGAACAGTTTCGTCGCCGCCGAGATAGGCGTTCATCGTCGCCGTAAGCAGCCAAAGCTGCAAGATCACGATGATCATCACCAGCGAGAGAATGCCGCTGATGATCGTGAGGCGCTGGCTGCGCGAAAAACGCGTACGATTTCTCATGAGGGCCTCGCAAGTTGGATAGGCCGGGACCGATCGGGTGTCGGCATCGGCTGGCTTAAGAGGTCGACAGGATTTTGCCAGTAGCAAAGACCGTGCCGTTGCGTATCTCCAGCGCGATGCGCGCCAAGGGGCGCTGCGGCGGCCCGGCAATCGGGCGTCCGGTGGTTAGGTCGAAATAGCCCTCATGGCAGGGGCAGTGCAGTTGGCCGTGGTCGGGTTTGGGCAGCACCGGGCAGAGCAGGTGCGTACACAGACGGTCATAGGCTACGAAGGAGCTTTCGCCCAGCCGCACCAGGATGCAGGGGTCGTCTTCGGTCGGGTAGTTAAAGACCTGGCTCTCGCCAATGGCGAGCGCGTCGACGGGGGCGATGGCGGTGATCGGCAGCGCCTTCTGGCTGCGCCGCCAGGTGTTTTGCAGCAGGATCCAGAATTGGCCCACGGTGAAGGCCAGGCT
>QEUY01000242.1 GCA_003577365.1 Chloroflexota bacterium
GGGACCTCACTGGGTACAAGCGTCGGCGTCACGGTGGGCAGGGCGACGGTGGCTGCCTGTTCGGTGGCGATCGGCGTCGCCGTCGGCTGAGGGGGAAGCGGCGTCGCCGTCGCTGCCGGTTGCGCCGCGGGCGCTTGGGTCTGGGTTACCGGGGTTGGCAGGTCGACCAACGCAGCGGCATCTGCATGCTGTGGCGCACGAGCATCGGGGGCAGGCCGTCCGTTCCACCATAGCACACCGATGAGGATGATGGCTGCAAGCGTGATTACCGGAATCAGCCAGCCGGCGTGTCTGCGTACCGGTGTGATCTCTGTGGTCAGCTCTTCCGCCTGGTCTTCTGTTATCGGAGCGGGGTCCTGCTCGGTCATTGCCTCCCAAGGTCCTCAGAAAATTGCTCAATCTGGGCGCGCGCCAAAACCGATGGTCGCGACCAGATCAAACTGCTTTGATTGTACCATAGCTGAGTGGGGGACACGCGAAATTTGGGTCTCGCCGTACACAGGATCGCCCGGCGGCGCGGTCTAGGCAGCGGTGCAAAAGGCCGCGATCAGGGTGCGATAGACCTCGACCGCGCGCGCGAGCTGGGCAATGTCGATCCATTCCCCTTGGGTGTGGGCCTGGGCAATGTCGCCTGGGCCAAGGATCACCAAGTCGGCGTATTCTTTGAAGATCGCCGCTTCAGTGCCAAAGGGCACCGTGACCGGCGCGGCGCCGGTGGCGCGCACGGCGGCCTGGACGATGGGGCTGCTCTTGTCGGCATAGAAGGGGCCAAAGCCATACCAATCGACTTCCAGGTTGTGCCGTCGCGCCGCGGCCAGGATCATCTCCAACACTTCGTCGCTGTGGTCGTTGGGCATGGAGCGGAAGCCCACGGTACAGACCGTGCGCGCCGCGGTGACGTTGGGTTTGGTGTCGCCATCGCTGATGGTCAGGTTGAAGCCGTTGGTCGGCGGCGAGAATTCGTCGTTTTGGTAGCGGCGGTCTTGTTTGAAACGCCGGGCCAGCTCGGCCATCTCGGCCATAAAGGGCGCGATCAAAAAGTTGGCAGAGATGCCCAGGTCGGTGCTGGTGTGCGCGGCGCGGCCGTGGGCGGTGGCGGTGACGCGCGTGCCACCCTTGTGGGCGTAGACGGGCAGCAGGGTCGTCGGTTCGGCTATGACGCCATAGGTGGGCCAATGCTCGGCCAGCAGCTTGGATTCGGCAGCCACCTGCTTGGCGCCGCCATAGCCGACCTCTTCGTCGGCGGTCAGCACCAGGTAGAGCGGGCGTCTGAGGTCTGCGGCTGAGAATGAGGCGGCGGCGCTTTGCGCGCCACCAGGCTGACTTTGCGTTCCCCCTGTTCTTCGTAGTCTAGCTCCTCCAGCGCAAAGTCCAGGTCGATCAGCAGTTCGGCCAGATAGGCGGCGATGGCGGCATTGCTGGCTTGGCTGGGCGAAGGGATGGCGATCAGCCGCTGCGTCAGGTCCAAGAGATCGGGTACGGTCGACATGCGTTAGCTCCGATGGGCTGTGGGGTCAGTGGGCTGCGAGATCAATATTCGGCGATGACCAGCGAGCGGAAGCGCGCTTCGTCCCATTCGGCGCCCCAGCCTGGGCCATCGGGGGGCGCGAGGTGGCCGTCCTGGATCAGCGGGGCGTTGAGCAGTCCCCACTGTTCACCCTGGCTGCGGTTGCCGTCGGCGGATAAGTAGAAGTATTCGTAATAGTCGGCGTTGTCGATGCAGCAGCCCAAGTGGGCATGGACCAGGCCAAAGAGGCCGCCTTGCCCGTTCAGCTCGACATTCGTGCCGTACAGCTCGGCGAAGTGGGCCATCTTGAGCACTTGGGTGGTGCCGTTGCGGGCGTTGGCGCGCAGCCGGTCGGTCGCGCCTTGGATCAGCCATTGCGCCGAGAGGCCGATATCGTGCATGAGCATTTCGTTGGCCATCACCGGCATGGTCAGTTCACGGCATAGCTCCTGATAAAGGTTCATCTTCTGCTCATGGAAAGGTTCTTCGAGCCAGACAAAGCCGAGTTCCTCCATCACATGGCCGACCTCGACGGCCTCGCGCAGCGTATAGGAGCAGACGGGGTCGTTGATCAGGGCATAGTCCGGCCCGACCTCGCGGCGCACCTGCTGGAAGATGGGGATGTCGGCCTGGCCGCCTTTGTAGGTGTGGAACTTGTAGGCGGCGATGCCCATGGTCCGGCCCTGCTCGATGGCGCGCAGATAGTCCGCCGTCGTACCGTCGCCGCCGGTCAGATAGACCGGGAAGCGGTCGCGCACGCGGCCCACCAGCGCATAGACCGGCAGGTTGGCGGCTTTGCCCAGAATGTCCCAGAGACAGTTGTCGAAGTCGCCCGTCCAGCCGGGAGGCTGGTAGAGCCAACGGGTGCCTTTGTGCAGCAGTTGATAGAGCCGTTCGCGCTCCAAGGGGTCGGCGCCGACGACCTGGGTGCGCAGGATGTCGACCTGGTGGGGCAGCATGTTGGTCGTGCAGCGCCCGCTGATGCCGGCGTCGGTCGATACTTCGATAAAGGTCTGGGCGGCGGCGCGTTCGCTGGGGTGGCTCTGGTGGGTGTACTGGGTGCGCAGCAGATTGGGGACCTGCACCAGCTTAAGTGAACGCGCCTGGAGGGCTGGGTTTTCCAATACGTAGAGCTTGACATCGGTAATGCGCATGGTCGCTCCTGACCGGGCCATGAGGGGGATGGGTGGATGATGGCTGCCGGCGCGCCGGCACCGGGGAGCGGCAGCGCGGCAGAGTATGCCTCCGGCCATCATACCGGCGCGGTGGGTGTGTGTCAAAGGCAGGGGCGTTGAATCGGCCCCAACCTGGTGCGGTAAGGGCCGATTCTCGACAGGGAGTTCTGGGACAGCCGTTAGCGGATGGCGTCGCCGGTCTTTTGGTCGAAGAGATAGATCTTTTGCGGGTTGAAGTGTAACCGTACTGGGTCGCCAAACCCGGCGCGGAACTCGGGATCGGTGCGCACGATGATGTTGGTGTTTTCCACCTGTACGGTGAGAAAAACGTCCGACCCCAGCGGTTCCTCGACATAAACGATCCCTTCTAGCCCAGCAGGGCCTTCATGGGTCACGCCGATGGTTTCGGGACGTATGCCCAGGGTGACGCCGCTGGAGGCCCCGCGTTCTTGCAGACGGCGCGCCAGCCGTTCGGGCAGGGGATAGCGGATTTTGCCCCGCTGGAAATAGAGCGTGCCGTCCTGCTGGGCGATCTCGCCGTCTACAAAGTTCATGGCCGGGCTGCCGATGAAACCGGCGACGAAGATGTTGGCCGGTTGGAAATAGACTTCGTCGGGCGTGCCGAACTGCTGGAGTTTGCCCTGGTTCATGATGGCGATGCGATCTGACATAGTGAGGGCTTCGGCCTGGTCGTGGGTCACATAGATGAAGGTGCGCTCCAGCTCATGATGGAGCCGCTTCAGTTCGGCGCGCATGCTGACGCGCAGCTTGGCATCCAGGTTGCTGAGCGGTTCGTCGAGCAGGAAGCAAGCCGGTTCGCGCACGATGGCGCGGCCCAAGGCAACGCGTTGGCGTTGGCCGCCGGAGAGGTCACGCGGCTTGCGGTCGAGCAGCGGATCGATGCCGAGCAGCTTGGCGGCCCACTGGATGCGCCGGTCGATCTCGGCGCGCGGCATGCGCATCATACGCAGCGCAAAGCCGATGTTGTCATAGACATTCATGTGGGGATAGAGCGCATAGCTTTGGAAGACCATGGCAATGTCGCGGTGATTCGCCGGCAGATGGCCTACCTGTTCGTCGTCGAAGAAGATGCGCCCGCTGGTAACTTTCTCCAGCCCGGCGATCATGCGCAGGGTGGTGGTTTTGCCGCAGCCCGAAGGGCCGACCAGGGTGACAAACTCTTTGTCCTGGATGTCTAGGTTCAGCGTATCGACGGCGGTGAAGTCGCCAAAGTGTTTGCTCACGTGGTCGAGAAATACGCGTGCCATTTTGACCTCTTTCTAGCCCTTGACGGCCCCGGCGCCGATGCCGGAGATGATCATGCGTTGGAAAATGAGGGCCAGCACCAAGGGCGGGATCACCGCCAGGACCGCGGCCGATGTCAAAAAGCCATATTCCGTGCCCAGTTCGCTGCTCAAAAAGGCAACCAGCACCGGCATGGTGCGTGCTTCGGGCGTCTGCGTCAGAATCATGGCGAAAAAGAACTCACCCCAGGCCGCCATGAAACTGTAGATGCCCACGGCGATGATCCCAGGCAGCGAGACCGGCAGGATGACCCTGATCATGGCTTGCAGCCAGTTGCAGCGGTCGACGCGCGCCGCGTCCTCTAGGTCGCGAGGGATGGTCTGGAAGTAGTTCTTAAGGATCCAGACTGAATAGGGCAGGGTGAAGGTCAGGTACATGAGGATCAGACCCCAGAGCTGGTTGAGGCCGCCGATGCGCCGCAAGACCAAATAGACCGGCAGGATGAGCGCCAAGGCCGGGACCATGCGCGTGAGCAGATAGAAGACCAACAGCGTGGTTTTACCGCGAAAATGCAGCCGGGCAAAGGGGTAGGCAGAGAGCGAACCGATGATGATGTTGAGTAGGGCCACGGAGAATGAGACGACGACGCTGTTGCGTAAGGCGATGGGCACATGCTTGACCACCGCGCCGACCGTCAAGCGCCGTTCTTCGCGCATGGCGTTGACCGCAGCCGGATCAAAGTAGGCGCGATAGTTCATCAGGGTCGGCTCTTCGGGGATCCAATGTGGCGGAACTGACATCGCCTCTTCGCGGGTCATGAAACTGCTGATGATGATCCAGGCAAAGGGGCCGACCAAATAGAAAAAGGTCAAGGCTGCGGCCAAATAGAGGATGATCTTCTTCCAGGGAATCGGCAGCCGGTAGAGCGTATCTTGGAACCGCCGGGTTGCAGATTTGCCGACAACGGCTGTCATTGCTCGATCTCCCCTCGCTTATACAAAATCCGGATATAGACCAGGCCGATCAGCAGGGTAAAGAACGTGAGGATATAGGCATAGGCGTTGGCCGTACCGAAGTCGAGCGCGTCAAACGCCTTTTTCCAGGCGGTGAAGGTGACGACGCGGGTTGAATCGCCTGGCCCGCCGCCGGTAAGCACATAGATCAGGTCGAAGACGCGCAGCCCGTTCATGGTGGCGAGGATCATGATGATCAGGATCGGCTGGAGCAGCCAGGGCAGCGTAATGTGGCGGAAGCGGCTCCACACGCCTGCGCGGTCCACTGTGGCGGCTTCATAGAGATCGCGTGGGATGGCCTGGAGCGCAGCCAGCAAGACGATGGTATTGAAGGGGACCGAGTTCCAGATCTGTACAAAGATCAGGGCGAACATCGCCAGCGCCGGGTCGACGCCGATCCACGATTGGTACTCGTCGATCAGGCCGAACGAATAGAGCAGCCCGTTCAGCACGCCGAAGCGCGGGTTGAAGATCCATTTCCACATAACGCCGGCGATGACGCCAGGAATGGCCCAGGGCAGCAGCATGACGCTGCGCAGGAGGCCCCGGCCCATAAACTGTTCGTTGAGCAGGAGCGCGATGGCGACACTGATGATCACCTGGCCGACGAGCGCCCCGAAGGTGAAGACGAGGGTGACCTGTAACGACTGCCAAAACTCCGCATTGGTCAGGACACTGGCATAGTTATCCAACCCCGAAAAGCGGATTTTATTCGGCTGGCGCAAGTTGTACTTTTGCACGCTGATCCAGAACGAGTAGGCAATGGGGATGACGGCGATCAGAAAGACGGCCAAGAGCATGGGGCCGTTCATGAGATAGGCGCGCACTTCAGGGAGTTCCGCCAGCCGTCTGCGCAGCCCGGCGCGCGGGGTGGGCTGTGCCTGCGGCGTAGAGGTCCCCCTCTCTACACCGGCCAAGGGCGCGGAAGGCAATTTCTTGTCGAGCATGGTAAGCCACTCCCCTATGAGTGATGAGTGCCGGCGCGTGGCCCGCTGCCTGCCGGCGCATCCACGCGCCGGCAGGCAGCGCCCGCGGCCGTTTAGCCTGCGTCGTAGTTGGTCTTCAACTCGCGCCATTTGTCGGCCATGGCCTTGGTGGCTTCCGCCGACGAGATTTGGCCCAGCATCGCCTTGTGCCATTCGGCCTGCATGGCGTTGTCCCATTCTGAATACCAAGGGGCGTCCACGCCTTTGCGCGAGACTGCGGTCTCTTTCTGCTGGGCAAAAAGCTCCGGGTCGCCCCAAGCGTTTTCGCCTTCGACAATTTGCGGGTCGGTCGCCAACGACTTATAGGCAAAGCCCAAGCCAAAGCGTTCATGCCACTGCTTGGCGACCCAATATTCGCCATCTTTGTTCTTGCCGCCGGCGAAATATTGCAGCCGGAAGGCGGCTTCGGGGTCGACGGCGGTGGTGTTGACCGTGTATTGTCGGGTCCATGCAACCGCCCCTTGGCCTGCACCTTCGAAGCCGGGCATCAACATGGGGCGGAAGACGCGTTCGCCTGCAACGGCCTGGGCGGTCTGTTCAGGGTCGTTGAGCGTGCGTAGGTCATAGCGGTTGCCGCTGGCAAAGACGGTTTGGCCGTTTTGGAGCAGCTCAGTTACATCGGCGTCGAGCATCTCTAGGCTGGCCGAATCCACGATCTTCCAGTCGTTCATGGCTTGCGCCATCCAGTCGAGGATCTGCTCGACAACCGAACCGGGCTGGTCACAAATGGGTTCCCAGTTGTCGTCCACCCATTCGCCTTTGCTGCCATAGACCAGGGAATACATGGGTTCTTTGAAGTTGCTTTCCTGGTAGAGCCAGAAGTAGAGCGGATAGTCGACGATCCCCTGGTTCTTGATCTCAAGGCAGACATTCTTGAGTTCGTCGAGGGTGGCAGGGGGTTCGGTGAAACCGGCTTGCTCCAGCAGCTTGCTGTTGTAGTGAATGGTGTGAAAGTCCGTATAGTAGGGCAGGCCAAAGAGGTTGCCTTCATAGGACATGGCCTGGAGGTTGGCCGGATATAGATCGTCCACCAGGGCCTGGACGCCCTCCTCTTCGCCAACGGGCCGGATGAACCCTGCCGAGGCAAACCCCGCTTTGTCGTCGTCACGGGTGACGATCACGTCACATTGCTCACCTGCTGCCAGCAGCGTGATCTGCTGCTTATAGTCCGACAACTGCCGATATTCGACCTCGATGTCGGGGTTTTCCACCATAAACTGGGCGGCTACCGGTTCATACCACTCGAGCGCATTCCACCCGGTCCAGATCAGATGGGGCTTGGCCTGGTCGGGTGCAGCGGCTGCATCCTGGCCGGTTTCTGCGGCCGGCGCGGCTGGCTGCGGTGCACAGGCCGCAAGCAATCCCACACCGGTCACCGCCGCGGACAGGCGGAGAAAATCACGGCGGCTCACCAAACGCATGCTGCGAGACATGGTCCCGTCTCCTTTCGTGGCTAGAGGAGGTTGTGTGGCAGTCGGAATGTGCGCAGGCCTTGATCCGGATGGCGACGGCTACATGACACGCGCCTCCTTTCATC
>QEUY01000243.1 GCA_003577365.1 Chloroflexota bacterium
TATCCTCCTGCCTGGTACTTCTGCACGTTTTGCACATGCTCATCCCAGGTCTCGGCGAAGACATGGCGGCCTGTGCCGTCAGGCGTGGCGACAAAATAGAGGTAGTTATGGTCGTCCGGGTTCAGCACCGCCTGGATGCTGCTTAGGCCGGGGCTGGCGATTGGGCCGGGCGGCAGCCCATCGTTGAGATAGGTATTATAGGGGCTGATCACGCTGCTGTATTCTTCCAGAAAGACCGGCGTCTTCCACCACTGCCCCGTCTCCGCTTGATAGCCCATCGCATACTGCACCGTGGGGTCGGCCTCCAGCCGCATCCCGTTTGCCAGCCGGTTGAGATAGACCGCGGCGATCGCCGGGCGTTCCTCCGGCACAACCGCCTCGCGCTCCACAATGCTGGCGACGGTCAGCACCGTATAGAGGTCCATCTCCGTCGTCCCGTTGGCGACCGCTTCCTCATAGAGCGGAACCACGCGCGCCGCAAAGGTGTCCAACTGGCGCGCCAACACATCGGCGGGCAGCGCGCCCACGGCGGGGATCTCATAGGTGTCGGGGAAGAGATAGCCCTCCAGGCTGGTTCCTGCTGGGCGATCCTGTAAGAAGGGATAGGCGGCCACATCTAGCCCGGTCAGGTCGCCGGTCGAGGCAGCGGCCAGATAGCCTGCCGCGCCGGAGAGAGGCTGCGTATCCGACACGGCCTGCGTGTCCGATAGGACCTGTGTGCCGGAGAAGACCTGCGCCTGGTCCAGATACTCGGCCACCTGCTCCAGCCGCCAGCCTTCGGGGATGGTGATCGTGATGCTGGTGGCTTCGGCGTGCTGCAAGATCTCGACGATCTCCACCATTGTCATGGAAGGCGACAGAATAAACGTGCCCGCCTCCAGCCCTGCGGCCAGCCCGTTGACCCGCACATAGGCTTCAAAGAGTAGATCGTCGGTGATCAGCCCGGCGGCGCGCAGGTTAGCGCCGATCGTGCGCGCCGGCGTGCCCGGCTCCACCTCAAAACGCACCGGCCTGCTGTCTACACTGGCAGGCCGGTCCAGCCATTCTCGATTCGAGTTCAAATAGGCGCTCAACACCCGGTCGCCGCCGCTGCATGCGCCCATCAGAACAGCGGCGGTAAACATCAGCCATAGGAGAAGGTTTCGGTGCATTGTCTCTACCTGGAATGGGTCCCAACCGCAGTTGAGCGGAATTTTAGCCCACCGTCTGCCCTTGGGTAGGCAGCAGTTTGGGCAGCTTTCGTCTGGATTTGGCGAAGATGGGGTCCATCTCCAGCAGCTTGCGTAGACCGGTCTCAAGCTGCGTGCGCGGGCGATAGTTGAGCAGTTCCTTGGCCCTGCTCAGATCGGCCACCAACCGCGCCAGGCCGCCGGTCGATTCACGGTTGTAGAGCACATTGGCTTTCAATCCGGTGATGGCGCTGATCGCCTCCACCAAGGCGTTGACCGAGGTCTCCACGCCGCTGCCTACATTGACGATCTGCTGGTCGACGTTGGGGGCCAACGACGCCGAGATCAGCGCGTCCACCACGTCGTCGATATAGACAAAATCGCGCGTCTGGCTGCCGTCGCCGTAGACCACGACCGATCCCCGGCCCAAGACCTGCTGCATCACCTGCGGGATCACAGGGGGATGCGCGGGCGGCAGCGGTTGGCCCGGCCCATAGGCGTTAAAGATGCGCAGCGCCACCGTCTCAAAATGGCTCAACCGGCCAATCGTAAAGAGATACTGCTCGGCGGCCACCTTCGAGACCGCATAGGGCACGGCGGGCCGTGTCTCCATCGTCTCATAGACCGGTTGGCGGCTGTGGTCGCCATAGACCGTGGCGCTGCTCGCCAGCACCACACGCCGGACGCTGCCCACATCGCGGCACGCCTCCAACAGTGTCACCGTGCCGCCGACGTTGACGTCGTTGTACTCGCGCGGATAGAGCACCGAAGCGGGCACACTGACCAACGCCGCCAGGTGAAAGACGACATCCACCCCTTGCAGCAGCGACCAAAGCCGCGGCAGATCGCGCACATCCCCGCGGTTGAAGTTGACGCCGTCGTGCAGCCGCGCCGGGTCGCCGCCACTCAGGTCGTCCAGCACCCGCACATAATGGCCGCGGCGCTGCAGTTCATTTGCCAAGTGGCTGCCGATAAAACCGGCCCCCCCGGTGATCAAGATGCGCATCCCGACTCCCCTCCTCATCGTCACCGCGCTTGTATAGGTCTGGGCAAGAAACGGCTAGTATAGCGGGGCTGCACCAGACTTTCCAAGCGGAAATGTTTTGCTAGGCGACGGCTTACCGCACCATATCGCCCCGATCCGCCGACTCGTTGGCCGAGGAGTCGGGCGAGTCTGGGGCCAGCGTGCGCGCCGAGCGGGGCGAGGGTGCGCCGGGCACGGGCGCATCGTCGGGAGCCATGAGCGCATTATAGCTGCGGCAGGCCTCTACCAGGTTGGCGGCGGAAAAATGGCCGCCTGTCCAGAAGCGGAACGACGACTCCCCCTTGAACAGGCAGACCACGGTCTCGTCGACGCTCAGGCCGGATGCATCCAGCCGCGCCACCTCGCGGCAGAGCCGCATCAGACTGCCGATCTTATCGTGGAGTTCGGGCAGCGGCGTGCGCCGCACCGTGCCGCTGCCGGGGAAAAGCCGTTCGGGGCGCAGGCTTGCCAGCGTGCGCAAGCTGCTCAACACCCCAAACATATCTGCATCGCGCGACCAATTCTGGTCACGCCCGCCGATAAACGCGTCGCCGCAGAAAAGCCAGCGCTGCGTCGGTTCAAAGAGGCTGATATGATCCGGACTGTGGCCGGGCGTCTCCACCACGCGCAGCGCATAGGCAGGCGTACGCACGATGTTCTCCACCTCGTCGAGCGTATGCACCTGCGCCACCGGCTTGGGCTTGCCCCACACCACGCGGCGATAGAGCTGCATGCCCAGCCGCGCCGGGTCCGTCACAACCGGCAGCGCGCGCCGAGAGGCGTAGATGCACGCCTGTGGGTAGCGCGCCTGCAGCGCAGCCAGCCCGCCGATATGATCTTCATGGCTGTGGGTCACGACAATCTGATCGACATGCACCTGATCGAGCACGCGCACCAACTGCTGCGCCGTGCAGATTGGCCCTGTATCGATCAACAGACCGTCTACCCAATAGGCAGCGGTCCAGTAGAGCGGCCGCCCCAAAAATGCGCGCGCCATCCGAATTGCGATCACTGGGCCATGCTGCTCGACGTGGATCATCTTGCTTATCTTGTCCTGAAAAATACACTGCCTACTCGCGCCCGCGTGCCTTCATCAACTTCGGTCAACTGCAGCCCACTGCGCTTGCGCCAATCGCCGTGCGCCGGCGCGCAGCCGCTCCACCACCGCCGCCGGAATCTTGGCTATCCGCCCGTCGAGGTCTACGCAGATGTGCTCGCTCATGCCGGTCGCCAGCAGCTCATCACCGGCGGCGAGGCGCACTTCATAGCGAAACGCCACCTGCCGGCTGCGCAGCCGCTCCACCCAAGTCACCACGCGCACCCGGTCGCCAAAGCGCGCCGCCGTGCGATAGTCGGCGCGCAGCGCGGTCACCGCAAAATGATGGCCCCCGGCCGCGATCTCGGCATAGGGCATCTGCGCCGCCTCCATCCACGCCACGCGGCCCGCCTCGAACCAGACGACATAGGCGCTGTGATGCACCACGCCCATGGCGTCGGTCTCGGCAAAGCGCACGGTCAGCTCCAACGCCGCCGCCGCCCGCTCAAAGGGATCGCCCGTGTGGGCGACGGCAGCCCCGCTTCGCTCCTCGTCTGCCATGCGCCCTGCCTACATATGGATCGGGTGACCCTCGACGGCGTGGGCCGCCTCCATGATCACCTCGCTCAGCGTCGGGTGGCTGTGCACCGTGCGCGCGATCTCCGCCGGGGTGATCTCCATAAACTGCGCCAAGCTCAACTCCGGCAGCAGCTCGGTCACATTCGGCCCGACCAAATGCGCGCCCAGAATTTCGCCATACTTGGCGTCGGCAATGATCTTGACAAAGCCCACCTTCACACCCATCGCCTGCGCCTTGCCATTGGGCATCATCGGGAACTTGCCCACCTTGATCTCATAGCCTTTTTCCTTGGCCTGCGCCTCGGTCAGCCCCAGGCTGGCAACCTGCGGGCTGCAGAAGGTGCAGCGCGGCAGCATGCTATAGCGGTCGGCAGGGATGGGCACAGTCTCAACGCCGGCAATGGTCTCCGCCGCCACAATGCCCTGGGCGCTGGCGACATGCGCCAAAGCCAGCTTGCCCGTGCAGTCGCCGATGGCGTAGATATGCGGCACGTTGGTGCGCATCACCGCGTCGATCTCGATCATGCCGCGCTTGTCTAGGGTGACCCCGGCGGCGTCCAGCCCGGCCTTGTCGGTGTTGGGCTGCACCCCGACTGCCATCAAGACCTTGTCCGCTTCCAGCGTGGCGGTGCTGTCATCCTTCAGGTTCTTGACCGTGACCTTCACCCCGTTGTCGGTCTTCTCCACCTTCTCGGTACGGGTGCTGACCAAGGCCTTGATGCCGCTCTTGCGGAACTCCTTGGCAACCTCAGCGGAGACTTCGGGGTCTTCCAATGGCAGCAGTTGGTCGAGCATCTCCACCACCGTGATCTCGGAGCCGTAGGTGTGATAGACATAGCTGAACTCCATGCCGATCGCCCCAGAGCCGACCACGATCATCTTTTTGGGGATTTCGTCCAGCACCAGCGCATCGCGGTATTGAATGATGCGGTCGCCGTCGATCTCGATCCCCGGCAGCCCGCGCGCCCGCGCGCCCACCGCCACAATGAAATTCGCCGCAGTCACCGTGCGCGCCTTGGCTTCGGGCAAATATTCCGACGGCTGCACGTCGATCGTGTGCGGGTCCTTGAAGGTGGCGTGCCCCTCGATCACCTCGATCTTGTTTTTGCGCATCAGAAAACTGACGCCCTTGTTCTGGCGCGCCGACACATCGCGGCTGCGCTTGACCGCGGCGGGCCAATCCACCTTGAGGTTATCGAAGGTGAAGCCGAAATCTTTGGCCGTGTGCAGCGTCTCCAGCACCTCGGCGTTGTGGATCAATGCCTTAGTGGGAATACAGCCCCAGTTGAGGCAGACGCCGCCCAAGGCTTCGCGTTCCACCACCGCGGTCTTCAGCCCCAACTGCGCGGCGCGGATCGCCGCGACATAGCCGCCCGGCCCCGAACCGACGACGACGACATCATACTCATAATTGCTCATCGAGTCTCCCCGTTCTATGAAGAGAAGGCAGTGGGCAGCAGGCAGATAGGCGGCGGGGCAGAGAAGTAGTCAGTAGCCAGTTGTCAGTAGTCAGTTTCAGACGTAGAGAACACACATGCTTTTCTGCCTCTGCCCGCTCTTTCCTGATACTGATTGCTGATTGCCGGCGGCTAGCTTCTGTACCCCACTCCCTACTGCCCACTGCCTACTCCCCTTCTAGACTTTTCATCCTTTGCGGTGGATAAATCTCACTCCGCCGGCCAGCTTTCCAGGCGCTGCTTCACCTGGGTTAGAAAGGCGTCGGCGTGCGCCCCGTCGAGCACGCGATGGTCAAAGCTCAGGCTGAGATAGCACATCGGGCGGATTACCAGCGCATCGTCGGCGCTGGGCAGCAGCGAATCGTTGCCGCTGCGCACCACCGGACGCTTGACGATCGCGCCGATGCCTAAAATCCCCGCCTGCGGCTGGTTGAGGATCGGGGTCCCAATCAGGCTGCCCGACACCCCATGATTGGTGATCGTAAAAGTTCCCCCATGCAGCGTATCCGGCGCAAGCGTGCCCGCGCGCGCTTGATCGGCCAGTTCGCCCACGGCGCGCGCCAGCCCCTGCAGATTGCGCTCGTCGGCATCGCGGATCACCGGCACGACCAGCCCCTGCGCCAGCGCGACCGCCACCCCAATATGCACGCGCCGGATCATCACGATACCACTTTGCTCGCCTTCCTCTTGAAAGCGGGCATTCATTTCCGGCACCGCCCGCAAGGCCTGCGCCGCCGCCGCCACAAAATAGGGCGTATAGGTCAAGCGCAGCCCCTTGGCGGCGAACTCGGCTTTGTGCGCCTCGCGATGCTGCACCACCGCGCTCATGTCGACTTCAAAGACCGTGGTCACATGCGGGCTGATGCGCTTGCTCTGCACCATGTGCTGGGCGATGAGACGGCGCATCGCCGTCAGCGGCTGCCAGACCTCATC
>QEUY01000244.1 GCA_003577365.1 Chloroflexota bacterium
GCCATTGTCATAGCCATTGCCGTCCTTGCCCCCGCCGTTGCCGTTCTCGTCCCCATTGCTCCACTCGACTGAACCATACATTCTGGGGTCACGCTCACAGCCGTTGCCATAGCCATTGTCCCAGCCGTTTTCGCCCCCATCATACATTCTGGGGTCAAACTCACAGCCGTAATCCTGGCCATAGCCATTGTCGCGGCCATAGCCATTGTCGCGGCCATAGCCATTGTCGCGACCATAACCGTTGTCGCGACCGTAGCCGTTGTCATAGCCATCTGCAAAGCGGTCGGGGATGCATAGCTGCTGGTGTTCCTGGATGAAGTCCACATCGTCGAGATCGTTCGCCTCCGCCAACTCTTCCACAGAGAGCCCGAAGTGGGAGGCAATCTGGGTCAATGTCTGGCCGGCAAGGACGCGATGGAAATACGGGCAGTCGCCATTGTCACTACTAGCGCGGACAAACCTAGGGGTGGCAGTGCTCAACAAGGTAAGGATCAACAGCGTGCTCAGAACGGTGTGGCCCAGTCGCACCATGATTGACCGGCGTGGCAAAAAGCAGTCCATGCAAAGTCTCCTTCTCTAGTTTTGAACACGTCAATTCCAAGGAGAATGACCAGCCGAGACCAGAGGAAACACAGCAGATCTCGTGCACGCAATTTGAGTGATGCGAGTGCGATGAAAGGCACGATGCGAGGTAGCTTACGATCTTTCATGACGAAATCGCGTCGAAAAAAGAACGCTCAAATTGGGCGAATCTGCTAGCGATCGCGTCACAGCCCGTGCGGAGAAGGGCACGCAGTTGCATAGTGTGGAGCTGAGCACAGGGCGCTGTGCCGCGCGATGTCATGGGGCCGGGGGCAAACATGATGGATATACCCAGCGTTTTGACCGCGCCCGCCGCGCCGCGCTATACTAGGAGATTGCTTCTGACACTGACGAAATAGGTGTGACCTTCATGACTTCAGGCTACTATCGTTTTCCGACCATTCATCAAGATACGATTGTCTTTGTCTCCGAAGACGATCTGTGGAGCGTCGCGGCCCAGGGCGGCGTGGCGCGGCGGCTCACCAGCAACCTGGGTGAGACCAGCTACCCTATGCTCTCGCCCGACGGCGTGCACCTGGCCTTTATCGGCCGCGAAGAGGGGGCGCCGGAGATCTATGTCATGCCCGCCGAGGGCGGCAGCGCCCGGCGGCTGACCTATTTGAACAGCAACTGCCGGGTGGTGGGCTGGTCGCGCGATGGCGCGTCGATCCTCTTTACCAGCAATTACGGCCAAGCGGTCCCCGCCGAGATGGCGCTGTTTGCAGTGGCGGCGCATGGGGGTAATGGCGAGATCACGCCGCTGCCCTATGGCGCGGCGCGGTCGATCGGCTATGGGCCGCGCGGGGTGGTGCTGGGGCGCAACACCGGCGACCCGGCGCGCTGGAAACGCTATCGTGGCGGCACGGCGGGCCACCTGTGGATCGACCGCAACGGCGACGGCGAGTTCGTGCGCTTTCTGGCGGAGATCCAAGGCAACATCACCTCGCCCATGTGGCTGGCGGACCGGGAGAAGCCGGAGGACGAAGGGCGCATCTATTTCGTCGCCGATCATGAAGGGATCGGCAATCTGTATAGCTGCCGTCCCGACGGCGGCGACCTGCGCCGCCACACCGACCATGAAGACTATTATGTGCGCAACCCGTCGAGCGACGGCACGAACATTGTCTACCACGCCGGCGCGGATCTCTTTGTCTACCGGCCTCAAGACGACCGCGCTGCGCGCGTGGCCGTGGTCTATCACAGCCCGCGCGTGCAGCGCAACCGCAAGTTTGTCGACGCAGGCCGCTATATGGACGGCTATCATCTGCACCCATCGGGCCAGGCCACGGCGTTGACCACGCGCGGCAAGGCCTTTGCTTTTTTCAACCACGAAGGCGCGGTGCTGCAATATGGCAAGCGCGACGGCGTGCGCTATCGCCACCCCGAATGGCTGCACGACTGGCGGCGCTTGCTGCTGGTCAGCGATGAAACGGGCGAGGAGACGCTGGAGATCTATGGCGAGCAGCCCTTCACCGCGCCTGAACGGCTGGAAGGGCTGGAGATCGGGCGCGTGGTGGCGCTCAAGGGGTCGCCCACCGAGGACAAGGTCGCGCTCTCCAATCATCGGCATGAGCTGTTGCTGGTCGACCTCAAGCGCCGCCAGGTCACGGTGGTCGACCGCAGCCCCTATCGCAACATGGCGGGTTTTGACTGGTCGCCGGATGGCCGCTGGCTGGCCTACAGCTTCGCCGCCACCTCGCGCACCAGCGAGATCCGGCTCTATCATCTGCCCGACGAGGAAACCGAGGCGGTAGCGGAGGCTGCCCAGCCGGGAGAAGCGCTGCCGCTGACGACCCTGGGCGAGCGCCATACGGTCACGCGCCCGGTGCTGCACGACGTGCGCCCGGCGTTTGACCCGGAGGGCAAGTACCTCTATTTCCTGAGCTATCGCGAGTTCAATCCGGTCTATGATGGGCTGCATTTCGACCTGGGCTTTCCCTGGGGGATGCGCCCCTATCTGCTGACGCTGCGCGCCGACCTGGCGAACCCGTTTGTGCCGGGACCCGACCTCGGCGGCGATGACGAGCATGACGAGCACGACGGCGGGCATGATGACGAGCAGGATGACGCGTATGACGAGGATGACCACGACGAGGACGGCTATGGCGAGCCGGAACCCGACGACGGCGATGAGTCGGCGGAGGATGAGGGGGGCGAGGACGAGGAAGGACAGGAGGAAGACGAAGAGGGCTACGACGATGCAGACGACGGCGATGATTATGACGACGACTATGACGACGATTTTGATGACGGCGCGCCCGTAGCCCGCACTGCTCACGGCGAAACCGCCGGCGCAGCCGCGCCGAACGGCCAAGAGGGCGCAGGCAAGGCGCATGACGCCGACCGCAAGCAAGAGCGCAAACCCAAGCTGCTGCGCATCGATTTGGAGGGGATCGAGCGCCGGGTGATCGCCTTCCCTGTGCCGGATGGCCGCTATGGGCAGATCGCCGGCATCCCCGGCAAGGCACTCTTTACCGTCTTCCCGATCCACGGGCAACTGGACGGCGACAGCGACTGGGATGATGAGGAGCCGGAGGCCGGGAGCCTGCGCGCCTATGATTTCAAGGAGTATAAGAGCGAGACGCTGGCCGAAAATGTCAGCAGCTTTGATCTGTCGGCCAACCGCAAAAAGCTCATCTATGCCGGTCGCAACCAGTTGCGCGTGATCAACGCCGGCGAGAAAGCGCCGGGCGGCGGCGGCGCCACGCGCAAATCGGGGTGGATCGACCTGAGCCGCGTCAAGGTCTCGGTCGACCCGCAGAGCGAGTGGGAGCAGATGTTCCGCGAGGCCTGGCGCTTGCAGCGTGACCACTTCTGGACTGAGGACATGGCGCAGGTGGATTGGCGCGCCGTCTATCATCAATATTTCCACCTGATCCCGCGCGTCAGCACGCGCGCCGAATTCAGCGATCTGATGTGGGAGATGCAGGGCGAACTGGGCACCAGCCACGCCTATGAGTTCGGCGGCGACTATCGCCCGCGGCCCTATTACGGCCAGGGCTTTTTGGGCGCGGCGCTGACCTGGGACGCCCAGGCCCAGGGCTATCGCGTGGGCGAGTTGGTCTTGGGCGACCCCTGGGACATGCACAGCAATTCGCCCCTGGCCGCACCGGGTGTCGATATCCGCCCTGGCGATGTGATCGTCGCCATCAACGGCCAGCCGCTTTCGCAGGAGGTTGGCCCGGCGCAACTGCTGGTCAACCAGGCGGGGCACGAGGTGCTGTTGACGCTGCTCCCGCGCCCGGACGCGGGCAAGAAGAAGCCTGCTGTGCCGGCGGAAGAAGCGCATAAACTCGAACAGGTGGTGGTGCTGCCGGGCAGCGGCATGGCGCAGGACGAGCCTGGGGCGCAGGCCGCGCCGGGTGATAGCGCGCCGGGTGGGGCAGGGCCAGATGCCGCACAGCCGGAGCTGCCCGGCTATCGCTCGGTGGTGGTGCGTGCGATTGCCGACGAAGCGCCGGCGCGCTACCGTCGCTGGGTCGAGAACAACCGCTGTCAAGTGCATGAAGCGACCGGCGGGCGGGTGGGCTATGTGCATGTGCCCGACATGGGCGCGCAGGGCTACGCCGAGTTTCACCGCGGCTATCTGGCCGAGGTCGATCGCGATGCGTTGATCGTGGATGTGCGCTATAACGGCGGCGGCCATGTGAGCCAGTTGATCTTGGAGAAGCTGTCGCGGCGACGTCTGGGCTATGACCTGTCGCGCTGGGGGGGGCTAGTCCCCTATCCGATGGAATCGGTGGCCGGGCCGCTGGTGGCGCTGACCAACGAACACGCGGGCAGCGACGGCGATATCTTCTGCCACAGCTTCAAGATGATGAAGCTTGGCCCGCTGGTGGGTAAACGCACCTGGGGCGGCGTGATCGGCATTGCGCCGCAACATGCGCTGGTGGACGGCACGGTCACGACCCAGCCGGAGTACAGCTTCTGGTTCGAGGATGTGGGCTGGAATGTGGAAAACTACGGCACCGAACCCGATATCGAGGTGGAGATCACGCCGCAAGATTACCGGGCGGGGCGCGACCCGCAGCTCCAGCGCGCCGTCGACGAGGCGCTACGCCTGCTGGCGGGCAGCCCCAAAAAGATGCCTGAGCTAACCGGCAAACCCAGCCGCGCCCTGCCCAAGCTGCCCCCGCGCACGCCTATCCCCTAGCCACGCCCTGCGGATTTCTCGATTTTTGTCCACACGCCACCCGCGCCGCCCGCGCGGGTGGTTTTTTTGTGTCTACGACATTTGACCGATCTCATCCCGCTCTGGGCCACGCCTTGCTGGGCGCGCTACTCTGAGCCTTTGGGGGGTGGCGAGTGAGAGAGCACGACGAACGTCGTAGTGCGCTTCCTGCATCTGACGGTGGGCAGCGGTGTGGTTGCCGAGTAGTCTAGACATAGACGGGAATGGGAGGAAATAGGGCCGGATGTGGCGCTGCCGGTTGTCACGCAGCCGGCGGTTTTCCGACGGCCGTGTACTGACTGCGCTACGCCCCGAAGTTGTAGCGAAGCTTACAAGAAAGCGACGGGTAAGCACCCAACTTCGCCCCCTTCCCGATGGTAGGCTGCAATGGCCTATGTTTACACTACCGAGTGGAGATCGCGATGACGAAAGGTTTTTTGTTGCGGGCCAGTTGCCCTCGGCCCGCAACCTGGGGTCGCCCCCCTGTGGCCCATGGCGTGTTGGCGCACAGCTTGCCCTACACACAGCCGGTTCTCTGGAGCGCAGTGCGCCTGCTGCTCTTGCTGTCGGCGCTCTGGCTGTTGGCGATGGCCGTAGCCCCCAGCGTACAGGCGGCCAACGTCTTTCTGCCGCTGCTGCAGAGCGGCGAGATCGTCGCTGGGGGGGGCAGCGACCTGACGTGCAACATGAGCGAGACGGAGTTGGGGTTGGCCGCGATTCTGGCTTCGCACCCGCAGCAGGCTCGTGAGCGTATGGTCTGCGACCCAATCTTGGCGCGCGTGGCGCGTGAGCGCGCCGCGGACATGGCGGCGCGCGGCTATTTTGACCACGTCAACCCCGATGGGTTTGGCCCCAATTACTTGGTACGCCAGGCCGGCTATGCCCTGCCCGATATGTATGGCGATGACCCGCGCATCAATATGGTCGAGTCTATCGCCGGGGGCTTTGGGTTAAACGGCGGCGGTGACGCATGGGCGGTGTGGGAAAACTCCGATGCCCACCGCACCCATCTCTTGGGCCTTAACTGGTTCACCGCCGGCCAAGAGCGTTTCGGCATCGGCCATGTCCAGGTCGAAGGCAGCCCCTTCACCAATTACTGGGTCTTTATCTCGGCCCATCCACCGCAGTAGCCCTCTCTTGCGGCTTAGCCGCGCACAGTGTGCAGACAGGTCAATCGTTTGGCAACCAGGGGCAGCCGCCGGCCGCCCCTGGTTGTTTGTGATGCTGTTGATTGCTTGATCGCGCAAGGATGTACGTAGGGTGCGGCCCTCCGTGGCCGCCCGCAACATACAGACAGGCCCCCGTGCCTGTCTGTATGATTTTTAAGACGGAGCATGATACGGATGGGCACACCGCACCGGAAAATGCGCCCGAAATGTGGAATTTAGCGGACGTTTCAACGTTGCGATTTGTTGTACAATTATAGTGCAGCGTAATCCC
>QEUY01000245.1 GCA_003577365.1 Chloroflexota bacterium
ACAAAGTCCTCGGTCATGGCATCCAGGTCTTGCTGGATCGTCTCCTGGTCCATGGCATAGACCAGCCGCGTCCAGTAGCTGTTGTAGATCACGCCCAGCCAGGTGATGAAGTTGAGGTTCTCCTCCAGCGCGGCCAGCGGGTGGCTGAGGAAGTAGGAGACAAAGGCCGCCACGCCTAGACCGCCAAAGACGGCGCTGATGCGCGCTTCGCCGCTCCAGATGCCGGCGACCGCCGCCACGATAAACCCGCCTAGACCCACGCCAAAGAGGATGCGATACATCCACACCGTGGTCTGATACGGCCCCATAAAGGCTTCGAGCAGCCGGTCGAACATCTCGCGGTTGTGCGCAAAGCCTTCCAGCACATGGGTGCGCCAGGCGGCGACGATCTCCCCATCGACCGGGGCGGGCGTCGCCGGGTCCGTGCTCGTGGGCGGCGGGGGCGCAGGCAGTTGCGATGCGCCGTCCGGCTCGGTGACCGGCGCGGGCGGCGATTCAGCCGGTGACTCGGGGGCCGGGGCGGCGGCTGCGGCGCGCAGCCGTGTAAAGACCTGCACCGCGTCTTGGATCAGTGCGGCGTAGAGCGCGGCCTGCCCTTCGCCGTTGTAGGCGGTGGCAAAGGCCAGGTAGTCCGCCTGGCGCAGCGCGTCGAGCCGGGCCGGTTCGGCGTTGACAAAATCAAAGAAGCCGATCACCTGGGCATGGGCCGAGGTGGAGAAGGCGTCGAACATCGCTTCGGCGCTGGCAAAGCCGATGCGGTCGTGGTTAAAGCCCATGATCTGCGGCGCGCCCATGCTGATCGAGCGCAGCGCCGCCGGCGCGTTGATCTGCGTGCGCGCAAACTCAAAGACCTCCCATTCGGCATTCTGGTCGCCGTGAAAATCGCGCCATGCGCGATTGGGGTCGGGCCGCCACTGGTGGCCGCGCCAGGGGTGCGCTGCCTCAAAGCGGAAATGCTGGGCGAAGCGTTCGGGGTCTTGTTTGCCCCACTCCTCAAAGAAAATGTGGTTTTCAAAGCGCAGCAGCATGCGTCCATCCGGCGCAAAGGCCCGCCCACCCGACTCGATCGCCAGCACGCCCATCGCCACCGCCGGTTCCAGCTTGAGCGTCTTCGCCAAGAGTAGCGCCAGCGCGCCAAACTGATTCCAGGTGGTGGCGATCGCCTGCTCGATCCAAGGGGCGGTCTCGGCCACCTGGATCTGCTGCTGGGCGGCGGGGGCCAGCGGCGCTTTGTGCAGGTCGGCGCGCTGGCGCAGATAGGGCCGCGGCTGTGCCGGCGAAGGGCCTGCCTGCTGGCGCAGCACATAGCTGCCATGCACATAGCCCGCACGGCCCAGCGCCTCGACATAGAGCCATTCGTCCACTTCAGCCAAGACCAGCACCGCCGTCTCGTGCGGCAGCACCTGCAAGACCGCGTGCTGCGTGGTCGGCCCACTGCGCTGGTTCAACCCTAAGGGGGCGGTGACCAGCCCGCGCCAGCGTTGGTTGGCGGGCAGCAGCTTGCCCGGTTTGAGGACGACCGGCGGCTCGCGCTTGACCGGCATGCGCAGGAGGAAGTCGGTCGCCTTTTCGGCGCGCAGCGCCTGGCGAAAGTCTTCGATGATGCCAGGCCGGTTGGAGATCGACCATTCGGGCTGGTCGGGCACTTGCGGCCAGCGGTAGAGGATCAGCGCCAAGATCGGCTGATGGGCCGGGTTGCGGTTCCAGTTGGCGATCTCGCGATAGGCCGCCCGCACCCAGCCGACATTGCGCCCTGGGTTCCAACCTTGGCCGCGCGTGGTCGGGTCGGTCTCGGTGATGAAGACCGGCAGATGGCGGAAGCGGTCGGGGATGGCATTCATAAAGTCGCGATAGGTGCGGAACTCGTTGCGCAGATGGCGATAGCCGGGCGTGGTATGGAAGAAGTCGCCTGTGATCTGGCGCGGGTCCAGGGCGTGGGTGTAGGTGTGCAGCGAGAAGCCGTCGCAGCCGTCGTCGGGCAGCGCGGTCAGCACATGCACAAAGTAGCGCACCCAATCGCCCTTCTCGTTGCCGGGGTAGGTGGTCGTGGCGTTCCAGGGGGCAGGCCCGGCCACCAGCACCTGATCCTGTTCATGCCCACGCACGCCGCGGATGGCAGCGCGACACAGGCTGTAGGCGCGCGCATACTCATGCGGCAGGATGTGCTGCCCGTTGGGGCGCTCGTCTTCGTGGTTGGGTTCGTTGCCGATGATCCAGATGTGGCAGCCGCGTGACCGCTGGACATAGCGCGCGCAGGCGGCGGCAAAGTCGCCATAGCGGTCGGGGGTGGGCAGCGTGCCCGTGCTGCCATAGCCGTGGTTGATGCGCACCATGACGCCTAGCCCGGCTCCGGCCAGCCCGCTGAAATCGGCGGGGGTGCTGTTACCGTCCAGGCCGATGGCGGCCAGTTCCAGCACCCAGCCGCGTTTGCCGGCGTCGAGCATCAACTGTTCGCCGCCGCGCTCATGCAGCCCAAAGATGGTCTCGGGGTAGTGAGCGGGGCGCTTGGGCGCGGCCTGTTCGGCCGGCTGTTCTGCGGTCTGCTCGGTCTGCGCCAGGGCGGCGGTCGGCGGCATAGATGCGCGTGGTTGCGTATGGGTCAAACAGTCACTCCTTTCGCTTTTGTTGACGCGCAGCGCGCATCAACGAATGGTGACAATTCATCATTCCATAATACGTTGACGAGAATATTAAGTTTCCGATATGGTCAATTGGCGCGGCGAAATGCTGCAATAAGAGTTGCAGAGGGCGTGCGGAGGGGGCTTGGATGGGCAGGTAAGGCGTGGTTTAGGGGAAGCGCCGCCGCGCCTGCTCCAGCTCAATCGCCTTGGCGGTAAAGCGGTAGAGCTTGGCGGGCCGGTGATCGCCTTCGCGCAGGTTGCCGGTCTCTTCCAGCACATCGGCGGCGAGCATCTTGCGGCGGAAGTTGCGTTTGTCCAGCGGCTCATGCAGCACCGTCTCATAGACGCGCTGCAATTCCGACAGGGTGAATTCGGCGGGCAGCAGCAGGAAGCCCAGCGCCGTCCATTCCAGCTTCCAGCGCAGCCGCTGCACGGCATAGTGCAAGATGCGCGCATGGTCAAAGGCCAGTTCGGGCAGGGCGTAGATGTCCCACCACGCCGCCTCGCCTGCATCGGAGGCCCCGCGGATCTGGAGCTGGTTGACCTGGTCGTTGCTCAAGAGCGCGAAATAGGCGACGGTGATCACGCGCCCGCGCGGGTCGCGGTCGGGGTCGCCGAAGGTATAGAGCTGTTCCAGATAGACGTCGCTGACGTTGGTCTCTTCGTTCAGCTCGCGCCGCGCCGCCTCCTCCAGGTCTTCGTCGATATTGACAAAGCCGCCCGGCAAGGCCCAGCGGTCGGCAAAGGGGGCGTGGCTGCGCCGGATCAGCAGCACCTTGAGCCGGTCCTCATGGAAGGTGAAGAGGATGATATCCACCGTCACCGAGGGCCGTGGGTAGTCATAACTATAGGAGGCGCGCGGGGGGCGCGAAAGCTCGGACTGGTTCACAGATCACCTCTATGCTTATCGTCAAAATGACACCATTAGCATACGCCGCCGCGGCTTTTTTGTCAAGCGGGCCGGGGTCGGGGCGTAGCCCCGGTCATTCACCCCTGTGGGTTAGCCGTGGTGGCCGAGGCGCAGCGCCTCGAAGAGCCGCTGGTAGAAAGCCGACGAGATGATCAAAATCTCCAACACGATCATGCCGCCGGCAAACGCGGCCGCCAGCGGGATGATCTGATCCTGGGCGATGATCGGGATGAGGGGAGGCAGCGGTGTTTCGGGACCGGAGGCCATGCGAAACAGCGGCACAAAGAGCCGCGCCGCCAGCGTGCCGCAGACCACCCCCGCGATAGCTCCATAGGCGGTGAGCACTGCATATTCCAGCCCCACTTGGCTGACGATCTCCCGGCGGTGCAGACCCACGGCGCGCAGCACAGAGAACTGAAAGAGCCGTTCATGCAGCGAGGCATAGCTGTAGGTGAGCAGCCCCAACGCCGCCATCAGCGCCGCAGCCAAAAAGCTGACCGACAGCGTGCCAAAGACGCCGATGCGCTGCATCACCGCCTGCTCGCCGGCCAAGATCGCCTGGGTATCCTGCACCTCGACGGCGTCGACCCCGGTGCTGGGGATGGCCGCGACGATCTGCGCCGCGCTCGCGCCCGGCGCGGTGCGGAACCAGAGCCGGTGCGGCATGGTCACGCCAAAGAAGTCGTTGATATATTCCAGGTTGCCCACGACCGTCACTTCTTGCGGATAGACGGTGGGGAAGTAGTCGAACACGCCAACCACGGTGAACTGGCTGCGTACGCTCAACCCCGCATCGACGAGTACCATCAGGTCGAGCCGGTCGCCGATGCGCAGCGAATTCTGCGTCAGGAATTCCTGGCTGACCAGGATGCCTTCAGGCACAAGCGCCAGCCGGTTCATCAGGCTGCCCAACGATTCACGTGCAAAGTCGCTGCGGAAATTGGCGACGAGCGGGAAATCGATCCGGTCGATCGCCATAAAGCTGCCGTCCACCGCGCCGCTGGGCAGGTGGATCACGCTGACATAACGGCCCACGCGCGCTGCCTGTGCCACGCCGGGCAGTTGCTTGAACTCGTCGATCGGCGGGATCCAATCTGCGCCGGCGGCTGGGTTGTCGGCACGCGCTTCGCTTTCCGAAAAGGGGCGCAGGCTGAGATCGGCGCCGACGCGATAGGCCACGCGGTCGGCCAGCCACTGGTCCATGCTGGCCGCCAGCGACAGCGTATAGACGCCCAGCGCCAGCGAGACGATCACCAGCAGCAGCGGGTTGATATAGGCGTGGCTCTGGCGGCCCAACTGGCGCAGCGCCAGATAGGAGGGGAACCAGGGCTGGTGCGCCGCCAGCAGATCCAGCAGGCGCATGAGCAGCGGAAAGACGCGCATGGCGATCAAGGCCATGCTGATGATAAACAGCCCCGGCACCAGGATCAGCAGCGGGTCCTGATAGAGGTCCTGAGGTCGGTCTTTGACCAAGGCCCCCAGCCAGCCGCGGCGCACAAACTGTTGATAGGCATAGATCGTCGGGATGATCAGGATCAGGTCGAGATAGGCGCGATACCAGAAAGGGCCTTGGGTAGGGCGGGCGTGTTCACGCGCCTGGGTCACCACCGTGGCGCGCGCCGAGGCCGCCACCGTCCACGCTTTGGCGATCAACACCACGGCCAGCGTGCCGACGGTCAGCGGCAGGTTGATGCCGTTGAGCGTGACCGGCAGCGGCGGGCGTGTGACAAAGGTCAGAAAGCTTTCGGTATAGCCCATGGCGCGCGCCAGCCCAATGCCCAGCAGCAGCCCCAGGGGGACGCCGATCACAAAGAGCAGACAGGCCTCCAGCAAGGTAAAGTTGAGGATGCTGCCGCGCGTGATGCCGCGGCTGCGCAGCAGCGAGGTCTCGCGGCGCTGCCAGTAGGCGATGACCGCCGAGGTCAAGGCCAGAAAATAGAGCAGGAAGCCCAGCGCCGGGACGTTGAAGCCCAGCAGCAGCGTGGTGAGCGCGGTCTGATGGCCGACAAACTTCTCCAGCGAAAGCGTGGGCGCGGTCAGCCGGGCGTCGGGCAGATAGCGCGGGATGACGGCGGCTGCGCTTTCGAAGCCGGTCTTGTAGTCGCGGGCGTGCGCCGGAACGGCGCGGCTCTCGTCTAGGATCACCTGCCAGGTGGCAGTGCGGACTTTGACCTCCAGCCGGGGTTCGACCCAGGCCAGGTAGTCTGGGCGGCGCACCAGCAGCTTTTCGACCATCGTCTGGTTGGGGTCGTTGAGCCAGTAGGCCGATTTGGGGTCGGTGGGCTGCCAGTAGCCTGCGACTTCGATCGGCAGTTGGCCGTCGCCGCCGGGCGTGGGCAGCAGATAGCGGTCGCCGATCTGCGCGCCGAGCCGCGCCGCCAGGTCGCTGTGCAGCCAGACGGGCAGCCGGTCGGCGGCGGGCGTCTCGTCCATGGGCCGGCCTTCGACGATGTCGATCTGCGCCTCGACGCCCGACATATAGACAAGCGCCACGTCTTCTAGGGGGCCGCCGGTATAGCGCGTGTCATCGGGCAGGGGCATCAGACGCAGCACGCCGCTGTCGGCCAGCAGGATCAGGTCGCGCACCGGCAGCCCGACCTCGCCGGCCAGGATGCCCGCCACATGCTCGCCCAG
>QEUY01000246.1 GCA_003577365.1 Chloroflexota bacterium
CAGAGCAGCCGGAGGCCCCACTGGCCTATCCACAGGAGCCACCCCGCTTCCAGTTAGCCGTGGAAGACCTGCCGCTGGATACAGCTCACCCAGCAGATACCCATGCCGCGGCCGCAGGAGCCAGCGAGCGACCCAACGCGGCGGCTGGTGCAGTCCTGTGGCGGCAGCTCGGCCCGGCGCAGACGCCCTTGGCTCTGCTAGTAGACCTGGGATGGCCGGTGGTCACGCCCCAGGAAGTCTACGCCGCTCTAGGCCAGGGTGCCGTGCCGGGTCTGGAAGCTGCTGCCCAGGTGGGCGACGCCGAGCGATGGTCGCTCGTCGCGTATTTGTGGCAGCAGACGGCGACATCCGATAGCTTGGCGCGCGGCGCAGCCCTGTACGCGCAGAACTGCGCCGGCTGCCACGGCGAGACCGGGCGCGGTGACGGGCTTGCCGCGTCGTTCTCCCCCGAAGCGGAGCCAAATTTCGCCGGCCCAACCCACTCGCTCACGCGTTCACCCGCCGTCTATTACGCCAAGATCGCACGCGGCGGCATGGGCACGGGGATGCCCAACTGGGGCACAATCCTCGGAGAAGACGACTTGTGGGCGCTGACCGATTACCTGTACTCGTTTGTGTTCGGTTACACACCGGAGGAATAGAACCGTGCCGCGTCTGTTTGCTCGTTTCCTGCTGCCCATGCTCCTGGCCGGGCTGCTCGCAGCTTGTGGAGGTGCACCCGCCATGACGGTCGCGCCCGCTGCCATCGACTTTGGCGCAATCCCGGCTGACAACCCGGTGTCTACCACGATACAAGTGTACAACCAGGGAACCGCCGCACTGCGCATCGACAACGTGCGCACTTCGTGCGGCTGCACCACGGCTACCCTGTCGTCCACAACTGTGGCGGCCGGTGCAGCCGTGGATCTACAAGTCACCTTTGATCCCCAGGCGCATCCCGGCCTGTATGGGCCGCTGCTGCGCATTGTCTATCTGTCGAGCAATGACCCCACGCAGCCGGAGCTGGAGATCCCCGTGTCGGTTGAGATTCTCGCCCCAAAGGAGGCACACTCATGAGTACCCTTTCATCCAGCCGCGCCGCGCGGCGCGCCAGCCATACCAACACCGACCGCACGTTCCTGCTGGTGCTGATCGGCGCGACCTTGGTCATCTTGGGGACGGTGGCCGTGGTGAACTGGGCGGCGAATCGCTCAATTGCGCCGGCTGCATCCCCGCAGTTAGCCGATCTGCTGCCGCTGGCCGAGCCGGTCAATCCCATCGTGGGCTTCCACAACATGGAGCGGATGCCCAACTTGAATACCCCGCCGCGCCCGGTCGAGGCAGGCATGCCTCAGGCCAATGTGGATCTGCCGCTGTCGGCTTGGGATTGGGGTGTCATCCCGGCTATGCCGCCCGTGGCGCAGACCTTCCCCATCCAGAATACAGGGGACCAGCCGCTGCTGATCACCAACGTGGTCACGAGTTGTGGCTGCACGACGGCGCAGTTGAGCAGCAGCGTGATCCCGGCCGGGCAGCGCGCCGACCTGGTCGTCACCTTTGACCCCAACTTCCATGCGACCTCCGGCCCGGTGACGCGCCTGGTGTGGCTGGAGACCAATGACCCGGACCAGCCAGTCGTCGAACTCCGGATGGATGCGAACGTGGCGCCGTAGGGTATACTGCACTACGCAGATACGCCTAGAGCGAAATCGGCGCTGTGGTAGTGCCGAGACGCCTGGCTAGGCCTAGAGACCTATGCAGAACCAATCGCCTGACCCAGTTCAACCGATACGCGTGTTGCTGGCCGACGACCATGCCGTGGTGCGCAAAGGTATTCGCGACTTTCTCGACGCAGATGCGGAGATCTGCGTCCTGGCCGAGGCGAGCGATGGCGCTATGGCGTGGCGGCTGGTAGCCCAACAACCGCCGGATGTGGCCGTACTGGATATCCGGATGCCCGAGTTGAGCGGCATTGAGTTGACCAAGCGCATCAAAGCCCAGTATCCCCAGGTGCGCGTGCTGATCCTCTCGGCCTATGACGACGAACCGTATATCCTCGCCCTGCTGCGCGCTGGAGCCGATGGCTATGTGCTCAAGACGGCGCAAGGCGATGACCTGGTACGCGCCGTCAAACAGGTGTATGCGGGCAAAAGCGTGCTCGACCCCGAGATCGCGGCCAAGGTGGTGGCTACGCTGACGCACACCCAGCCCGTCGAGCCGCTCAGCGAACGCGAGCTGGAGATCGTGCGCGGGGTGTCCAAGGGCCGCACCAACCGCGAGATCGCGCGCGACTTGCAGATCAGCGACCGCACTGTCCAGGGGCATCTGGCCAATGTCTTTGGCAAGTTGCATGTCGCCTCGCGCACGGAGATGGTCACGGTGGCCCTGCAGCGCGGGCTGATTACGTTGGACGATACGTCTGACACTATATCTGGGTAGCGCGATGGGTGCATCGCCACCAACCCGCCTGCGTCTGCGCGGCCTGCGCGTGCAGCTCTGGCTGTGGATTGCCCTGCCTGCCACCATAGGGCTGCTGGGGCTGGCGCTGGTTGAACTCTACGGCCATGAGCGTGCGATGTACCAATTGGTGGCGGCGCGCGCCCAGGATCAGGCGCAGGCCGTCGCCGCCCTGCTCGACGCGCAGATCGTGCGTCTTCAAGAGCAGCTTGCGGACCTGGCGCATGGGCTGCAGGCTGATGGAGCCTTGCCGGACACCTCACCCTTTACGGGGGGGCTGGCCCTGTACGATGCGCAGGACCAAGAGGTGCTGGCTGAAGTTCCCTGGGCGGCTCACCCCTCCGTTCTTCCTTTGCTCCAGCGCGCCCGTACAGGCTCTGGAATCACCGTCTCCTCCGTAATGGCGATGGACGACGGACTGGACGACGGACCGGCCCTCCTCTTCCTCGCCACCGCTGGCCACGACGGCCAAGTGCTCGTCGGTGCAGTGCCCATCGACAGGCTGATACAGGCGAGCATGGCGCGCGTTGCGTCGCTGGACTCGCCCGGCCACTTGGTGGTGCTGGCCGGCTCCGACGTGATCGCCCAGGTAGGGCGCGTGGAGGACGCCGGACAGGCTGTGCGCGGGGAGGCGGCGGTGATGACCACCGGCTGGCATGTGGTTTTGGTGCAGCCGTGGGCGATGATGCGCGCGCCGCTCTTGCGCATCGGCAGCACGGTGGGTGCGGTCGTATTGATCGCCGTTGCCATTTCAGGGCTGGCAGCGTTCTTTGGGCTGCGCTATGTCGTGCAGCCGCTGCGCCGGCTCAACGAGGCTGCGGTCAGGGCCGGCTGGGGAGACGAGGATCTGCTCCAGCAGCCGGTGGCAGGCGTAGCCGAGATCGAAGAACTGCGGCTGGCGCTGGTGCGCATGACCGAACAGGTACGCCGTTATCAACAGCAACTGCACAGCTATATCGACGCCATGACGCTCGGCCAGGAGGAAGAACGCAAGCGGCTGGCGCGTGAACTGCATGACGAGACGGTGCAGACATTGATTGCGCTCAACCAACAGATCGAATTGGCTGAGCGCGAGTTGGGCCATGCCCCAGCACTGGCAGCGCAGCGTCTGCAGACGCTGCGCCCGCTGGTGACCGAAACCATGGCGGGGCTGCGCCGCCAGATCCAGGCGCTGCGCCCGCTCTATCTCGAGGACCTGGGCTTTGTGGCGGCGCTGGAGATGTTGGTGCGCCAGAACACGCAGCAGGCCGGGATCATCGGCGATTTTGAGGTGGTGGGCGAGCCGCCGCCCGCCGTCTCGCCCGCGTTGGAGATCACGGCGTTTCGCATCGTGCAGGAGGCGCTGCACAACACGGTGGCCCATGCACAGCCCTCTTGGGTGCATGTGGAGGTGCGCTTCGAACGGGAAGGTCTGAGCCTGCGTATCGAGGATGATGGGGTGGGGTTTGACGTCCCGACCCACCCCTTTTTGTTGGCGCAGCAGGGACACTTTGGCTTGTTGGGCATGCACGAACGCACGCAGGCGCACGGCGGCCGGCTGCAGGTGCAGAGCGACGTGGGCAAGGGGACCACGATTGAGGTCAGGCTGCCTTATCTGGTTGCATCGCAGTAGGCCGCTGCGCGGGCTTTGCGGATTCGCAAGTCGCGGCCTCAATATGCCGTACAACCGATTCGCACACAGGCGGGGGAGCTCCCCCGCCTGTACATTTCAGGGACAAGCCATCGATTGGAGTGTCCACCGCAAGCATAGGCAATTTCGCTTACTGGCTTTTGGGCATCTTCGCGCGTTCCGAGTCTTACACTCTGCGTTATCCTGGCTCTAAGATGCGCCGGGATTGCCGGTGTTCCAGACCGGCAGGAAAGGACAATGCAACGTGCTGCTTGGCGACCGTCTGAAACCGGCCTCATTTCAGTTTGATCTGGTGAATCATGTAGAGGAAGGATGCGTCCATGCAGACAGACCCGGTTCAAGCGAGTGAAGTTCCCCCTTATGAGTATGAGATGGGTGAGACGCCCATAGAGGTCGAGGCGCAGCCCCCTGTCTCCATCAGGGCGGCGCCCGCAGCATCCGAGCCGCCCGACGCTTCGAGCGCCGGCTTGCCAATCGAAGCGCAGGGCTGGTCGCGGCGACGGTTTCTGGTCAATGCCGCCACCGCCACGCTCGCCTTTGGCTGGGGTGTGGGCGCGGGCTACTGGACGTGGGGGCGCACACCAGCCCCGTCTGCCGAACCGGCAGCGGCGGTGGCTGTGCCCACCCCACAGCCGCCCACGCTGGGCCTGCCCCACAGCTACACGCTGCCAGTCGCTTATGGCCTGCTCGGCCCGCAGCTGATCCAGGTGGGGGCCTTCGCCTACGAGGCCTTTGCGCAGGTCTATGCCGAGGCGGGCCAGCCGCTGAGCGCAGAGCAGCAGGCGATCCTGCGCGAGGGCAGCGATGCGCCGGTGGTGATCGACCATGCCAACGCCTACTTCCTGCTCAACCTATTGTGGGCGCTGGGGTTGAGCAACAACAACCGGCTGTTGCGCGAGGGCGCGCTGGTCGCCAACAGCGGCGGCCAGGTGGATCGGTTTGCCTCGACCGGCGGCTGGAGCCTGGCTGCCAAGCCGATTGCCCAACTCTACTCCGGCTCGGCGCTGGTCACCCTGACGGAGGCCCAGCAGGCGCGGGTGGAGGAAGCGGCGGCGGCCATCTACCGGCCCTGCTGCAACAACCCGACCAGCTTCCCCGACTGCAACCACGGCATGGCGATGCTCGGCCTCTTGCAATGGCTGGCGGCGCAGGATGCCGATGTCGACACCTTGTTCGAAGCCGCCAAGATGGTCAACAGTTTTTGGTATCCCACCCAGGCGCGTGAACTGACGCTGTACTATCAGGCGCAGACCGGCGAGGACTTTGCCGCTATTCCGGCGCGTGAGGCGGTGGGGCGCGCGCGCTTCTCCAGCGATGGTTTTGGCGAAGTCCACAACTGGCTGGCGGCCAATGGCAAGCTGGAAGCGCCCAGCCAAAACGGCAGCGGGTGCGGCGTCTAGCCATGTCTACAGCAGCCTATTCGCCTGCCACGGCGTGGGTAGACCGGCTCATCGCCGGGCTGTTCCGGCACGGCTTGACCTGGGTGCTGGCGGGCATGCTGCTCTTTGTGAGCCTGCCCTTCGCCGCACCGCTGCTGATGGCGAGCGGCTGGACGGCTGCGGGTGAACTGATCTACACGCTCTATGCCTTTTTCTGCCACCAGCTTCCCCAGCGCAGTTGGTTTCTGTTTGGCCCCAAGCTCACTTACACCCTGGCGGAGATCGCCCAGGTGTATCCCACTGCGGATGCCTGGGGTCTGCGTACCTTCTATGGCACGCCCGAGATGGGCTGGAAAGTGGCGTGGAGCGACCGCATGGTCAGCTTCTATAGCATGACGCCGGTCTTTGGGTTGGGCTACACGCTGCTGCGGCGGTTCCGCCCCGTGCGCCCGCTGCCGTGGCGTGTGGTGGTGCTGGCGCTGCTGCCCTTGGCGCTGGATGGGGGGACGCATGTGCTCAACGATCTCCTCTACGGCGTCTCCGGCGGAGGGTTCCGCGACACGAACGCGTGGCTGGTCTGGCTGACAGGGAATGCCTTTCCCGGCTTCTATGCAGGCGACCAGGCGGGGAGCTTGAACTGGTGGCTGCGGCTTCTGAGCGGGCTGGGGGCGGCGTGGGGCGTGGCCTTCTG
>QEUY01000247.1 GCA_003577365.1 Chloroflexota bacterium
CACGCTCAACGTCGTCTACACCGCGCAGCGCTGGCTCAAACACCTCAGCCGCGAGGACGAGGCCGGGCAGCGTTGGGGCGACCCCGACCACAGCCACAAACTGCTGATCGACCTGCTGCGCAAACCGGGCAGCGTGCACCCCTGGTTTGCCGACACGCTCAAGGTCGGCAGCGATGAGACGGGCCGCGGGGCCGATGCCTGGGACGATTCGGTCATCGTCCACGAGATGCACCACTGGATCTTCGACAAGTCGGTGCGCCCTTTCCCGCCCTTCGGGTTGACCAGCGGCGACCACAAGCATGACCAGATCACCTCCAAGAACGGCGCGATCTCCGAGGGCTATGCCAACTATGCCCAGCTCTTTTGGGGCGCGGAATATGGCAGCAGCGACCGCGTGCGCGGCTACAGTATGGCGGGCCTCAACAGCGTCGCCAGCCGTCTCGGCAACATTGAGCAAAAGGAGGACGACACGGTCAAGGGGACCTTCTACCTGGTGGGCGGCCCGACGACCACCCTGGTCGGCGGCGTGGCGACCCCGGCCGCGCCCACCTTTGACACGCCCAACAAGGGGCTGGAGGTGGAAGGCTACTTCGCCAACACGCTCTACCAGATCCACCACGCCCTGGCTGACCCTGGCACGCTCTTTGCCGACGCCCCGTCCTATTGGTATGGCTACAACGTCTTTGCCACGACCGAGCAGAGCCGCCGCTTCTCCGCCATTCTGCGGAAAGCCATGCGCGCATTCCCCCCCAGCCCCACCTCGGACCAGCGCAAACAGGGGTCGGAACTCTATTTCAGACAGGTGCTGGCCGCGGCGCGCGCCGACGCCTCCAACCTGGGGCAGATCGTGCAGTCGATCTTTGAACTCAACAATCAACTGATGCCTACCGTCACCGTCACCGAGGGCACGTCGGACACAGCGCCGGGCAGCGCCGTCGGCGCGTCGGTCACGGTCAAAGAGACGAATACCAAATCGTTTATCGTCCAGGTCAAGGACGCCACCGGCCAGCCGCTGCCCGGCTATAACCTCAACTTCACGGTGACCACGGCTGCCGACTGGCGCTTTGCACCGCTTGGCGGCGGCCCTGTCGCCGATCACGGCGCGGTGCCGTCCGCCGGGCTGAACCGCGCTACCAACGCCAACGGCATCGTCAACATCTCGTTCGAAGCGCCGCCCGGCTCCGCAGGCCGCACCGAGACCATGACCGTGCGCTATCAACCCGATTTCGACCGCGACGCCAGCTTTGCCCCGCCCGTGCGCGGCGACGACCTGGAGACTACGCTGCGCAAGCTTTATCTCTATGAGCTGCGTACCGCTCTCAAAGTGTGGGACGGCGTGGGCAACAACCGCGGGGCGATTGTGCTGCAAAATGTCGTCATCAATGTGCAGGCTCCCTAGGAGAGCGCATGACCTGCTACACGCGCAGCGGCGTGCTCACGCGCAGCACCCTCTGCTTTGCCAAGCGTTTTAACGCTACCATCAAGATCAGCCTGCCTGATCCGCTGCCGCTTGGCCCGGCGCTGCTTTGGATCGACGTGCGCTGGACGCCCGCCGCGCCCGACGGCGAGGTCGAGCTCGTCTTGCGCCGCTTGTCGGCCACGTCGGCGGACGTGCGCTTCTTTGCCGCCGACGGTGCGACGGCGCACAAGCTCAAGGGCGACGTCACCGGCGACCAGGGGCTGCGGCGCATCGTCGGCGTCACGCCCAGCGCCGGCGCGCAGCCCGACCTGATGCTGGACGTCAAAGTTGACGGCGACCTGGCGGGCGAGCCGATCCCGTTGCTCGTACGCCGCGACGACGGCGTGACCGGCGACAACGGGCTGGCCGCGCTGCGCAGCGAAGTGGCCGTCGCCGTGCAGGCGGCGCGGCCCGCCGATGCCGCTGAGCGCGCCATCTGGGACCGCTACAACGACCTCTTTGTCCAGGGCCGCGGGCTGGCCGCGGCGCTGGGCGCGCTGGCCCTGCCCGCCGCCTCGATCCCGCAGATCGGCGGGGCCGATACGCCGCGCACGCTGGCGCGCGACGAGGTCGTCGCCGCGCTGCAAAGCAACGACGACCGCTCGGGCACGGCGGCGGAGCGGGCCAAGGGCAAAACCGCGGCCTTTGACCCCTTCCAGGGCAAATGGCGCGGGCGGCTGCGCGTTCACAACGGCTGCGCGCCCAGCGCCGTCTGCCAAGACGATGAGCGCCGCGCCGTTGCGCCCGTGGCCGAGGGCAGCCCGATCTATCTCCAGCCCGCGCTGCTGGAGGCCGACAGCCGCGCCTATGTTCAGCCGCCTGTCGACTGCCAAGCGTTGCCCACAGGCCGCGATGTGGACACGCCCGCGGTCTTTGCCATCAACATCGCGACCGGCGTGATCGCCGGCGCGCTGGGGGCCAACGCCCAGGCCGTCGAGGGCATCCGCGCCCGCCGCCCGCAGATCGGGTTTTATCTGGCCGAGGGCCGGTTGCTCTGGCTGCGCGAAGATACGCGCAGCGCCGCGGCCTCGACCTACAGCCTTTTTGAAGAACTAGCCACGGTAGGCAATGACGGCGTTCCGCTCTATACAATCACCGGCTTCACGTTGACTTGGGATCGGACGCAGCGGCGCATTACGTCGCCGTTGACGCCGTTCGGCGGGCAGGTGCGCCAGGTCTTGACCCCCGAAGAAGCGGCGCTGGCGCGCGATTTCCAGGATCGGCGGCTGCGCCCCGCCCACCTGCAAGAGATGCGCTACCGCCGGCTGTTGGAAAGCCTGGACCCGGCGACTGCCCAGCAGTTTTTCGACAACGCCGATGACGCCACGCGTGACTACCTGACGCGGCTGCTGAAATTTGTGCACGAACAGGCCGCGCTCGCCGCCGCGCCGCAGGGCGACCGCACGTCGATCACCTTTATCATGGGCGAGGACCCGCCGGCCGCAGACGATGACCATCGGTTCTACACCGGCGCAACGGCTCACTTTATGCTCCACCCCGCGGGCCGGCTGGTCACTCACCTGCGCACACTGCTGGAGGTGCGGAACTATCTCGACGCCAACCGCCCGGACAATGGCCTGCCCTGGGGCGAGGTCAATATCGTCGTCCACGCCAACGAAGAGGGCGGCATGACGATCCCCGTGGCGGATGTGCCCGCCGGGCAGAACCCGGCCTTTCACTATGCCAACGTGCATACCCTGCCGCAAGCGATTGCCAACGGTACGCTGCAGCCGCTGGTCGACGCCGTGGTCGATGTGCGCACGACGATCCACATTCGCGGCTGCTCTTTGGGTCAAAGCCAAACGATGCTGCATCTGCTCAGCACCGGCTTGGGCGGCGACGAGGCGCAGCGGCCCATCGTGCGCGCGCCCAAGCACCTGCAGGCGTTTGAGTTCTCTCCGCGTGGTTGGCGTACCCACCATGTAAATCCGCCAACCGGCAGCGACCTGTACTTTGTGGAGTTCTGGTTTGTGGGCTTTCCCAGCGACCACCGGCCCAACAACGCCGCCTTGATCCAGCAGTTCAACGCCAAATACCCGGGCGCAGGCATCAACTGGGCGCAGGGCCTGGCGCACCCCGGCGCGCCCGCCGGCGACCAGTTGACGAATGAAACCCGCGACCGCACCTACCGCTTTGAGCAGACGACCGGCTATTTCCCGCTGCCGGCCAACAACGCCGCGCTGGCCAACACCCTGGCGCAGATCGGCGGCGACTTCGCTGGGCTGAGCAATGTGCAGGAGACCAACCGTGAGCCGGCAGCCGAGGGCCGCACGCGCGTCTTCTTCGACGCCATTCAGAACGGCAACCCGTTCAATGGGCATCTGGACATGGGTCCCAACCCGCCCGCCAACGATGCGGCGCGCCGGGCCTTGGTCTCTGCCGACCCGGACGTGGTCGCCGATCTGGCGCGCGTGGGCCATGTCTTTGCCGACTATGATTGGGGCTTTGTGCAAAACGACAAAAGCACAGGCAATGGTGGGCGCGAGTGGAACTTGGTTGCCACCGGTCGCCATACCATCCTGCGCATCCAGCGCGAACTGCGCGAACCCGACCCGGCGCGGCCCGGACGTACCCGCCGCCTCTACCCTGCCGTCACCGACCTGGCCCATTTTGGCGAAGAAGTCCCGGCGCGGCCTGCCCAACGCCCGCCGGGCGAAAACGTCCCAATCGAGAATCCGAATCCGCCCTAGTGCTACATCCGACAAGTCATTTGATGTGTAGGGACGTAGGGACAGACCCCCGTGTCTGTCCGCAGGCGGGCCGCCACAGGGAGCGGCCCTCCGTATTCACATCAGTTACAGGATCAAGCACTTAGTGAACCGCCGAAGCGAGCAGATAGACTATGGCTGGCCTGCTGGACATTTTGCCGGGGACGAGTACACAACCCGCGGCCGTGCGCCGCCCCACCTTTGCCGTGCATTTTGGCCCCCCAAGCGGCGGAGGCGGCGGGCTGTTGGAAGCCGCGGGCAGCGCCTTGGGGTTGACCACAGGCGGCGATGACCCCTGGGTCGCGGCCCTGGTCGCCATCCGCATTGAATCCTACTCGGCCCCCGGCGTGGATATCGCCGTGCTTGACCTGGCCAACGAGGCCCGCGCCCCCAGCGTGGCGCTGGGCGACCCCGGTTCAATCGAACTCGGCTATGGCGACGGCGACAATGTGCTTGTCTTTACCGGCCAGGTGGACGCCATCCGCACCAGCCTGGCCGGCGCAACCCGCATCACGCTGGTCAACAGCAGTGCGGCCCTGGCGCGCCGCCGTATCGACCAGAGCTATCAACAGCAGAGCGCGGGCGCGATCGTCAACGACCTGATCGGCCAGTGCGGCGTCGACGCCGCCGATGTCGAAGACGGCAGCGACTACCCCTTCTACGTCGTCGACGCCGCACGCACCGTCTACCAGCATATCGCGCGGCTGGCGCAGCGCAGCGGCTATATCGCCGCCATCACCGCCGAGGATAAGCTTCAGTTTGCGCCTGCCGCCGCCGACAACGCGGCCCAGACCTTTACCTATGCCCAGGACCTGCTGGCCGTGCATCTGGCCGAGGGCGCGCCGCTGGCGGGCGTCACCTTCACCGGCGAAGGCGCGGCGGGCAGCCAGGGCAGCGACGCCTGGTCGTGGCTGATCAAAGATGCCGCCGCCGTGCAGAAGAGCGCGGGGGACGCGTCGGGCGCGCGCCCGCTGGTCGACGCTGCGCTGCGCAGCGGCGCTGCGCTGGAGACGGCGGCCGCGGCCTATCTGGCCGAGCAAGGCGGCAGCGCCGGGCGGCTGATCGTGCCAGGCGCGCCAGATGTCACCGTCGGCGCGGCTGTCGAGATCACGGGCGCGCCTCAGGACGCGCTCAACGGGCTGCACCTGGTCACGCGGCTGCGTCACCGCTATGACAAAGCGCGCGGCTTTGTCACTGAGCTGGCCCTGCGCCGCGCCGGGGAAAGCGCCAGCGGGCTGGGTGGGCTGGCGGCCCTCGCCGGCGGCCTACTCTAGATGAAGGGCATCGGTCATTTATGACGAATCTCTATGAAACGATTCGCCGCATTGTCCAAGAGGAACTCTGCACGCTGCGCACCGCCGAACTCGCCGTCGTGCAGGAGCAGCACCCCCATGCCGCCGAAGGTGATACAGATAACTATGGCTGTACGGTGGTGCTGCGCAATTCGGGGATCGTGCTGGCACAGGTGCCGGTCGCCACGCCGCGCATCGGCCATGCCTCGATCCCTGCCGTGGGCGATCTCGTCCTGGTCCAGTTTTTGGGCGGCGACGTCAACGCGCCGGTGATCGTCGGCAGCCTCTACAATGATGAAGACCGGCCCCCGCTCAACGACGCCGGCCAGGTGGCGCTGCATCTGCCGCTGGGCGCGGCCGACGGCGACGCCGTCAAGCTGCTGCTGCAGAGCGGCGACACGCGCGCCGTTGAACTGGCGCTCGGCAGCGGGCTGACGCTACAGCTTCAGGATGACGACCCCGTGGTCAAGCTGGAGGTGGACGGCGGCAAGGCGACGGTGCAGATCGACCGTGATGGCGCGATCAGTATCCAATCGCAGGGCGACGTCACGCTTGAGACGCAGGGCAATCTATCTGTCAAAGGCACGGAGATCAAGGTCGAGGCCCAGGCCACGCTGACGCTCAAGGGCGCGACGGTCAATATCAACTGAGGCGGAGAAGAGCTATTTACCGCAAAG
>QEUY01000248.1 GCA_003577365.1 Chloroflexota bacterium
GCGGCGCTGCTGGCGCTGCCTATCCTGCCGCTCAGCATCGTCTGGCGCACGCCGCGCATCCGCGCCCAGTTTCACACCTGGCTGTGGGCGATCGGTTATCTGGTCTGCATGGGGGCCACGCGCCTGCTGCCGCCGGTCGAAAGCCAACTGCTGCTGCTGCTGCAACTGGCGGTCACGGTGGTCTATCTGTGGCTGGCGCGGCGCTATGCCCCCCAGCAGACAGCCGGCGCAGCCAGCGCACGGCTGATCGCGCTGGCCGTGGGGTTGATCTTGGCGCTGCCCTGGGTGGCGGTGGGCGCGCTGGGCAGTTGGCTCGACACGCTCTTGGCCGCGCTGCTGGCGCTGGCCTGGGGCGCGCTGGCCTGGACCCTGCTCAATATCGCCTGGCTGCCCGCCCTGCGCGTGGAGACGCGCGGCCCGCGCCGCGACCGGCTGGTCAGCGGGCTGGTGGCGGGTGTGCTGCTGTTGATCCTCGCCAGCGGGTTGAGCTTCAACGGCGTGCAGCTCTGGCTCATGGTGGCGCTGCCCGCCACCGCTTGGGCGGCGCTGGCCTCCGGCGCACCGGGCTTGGTCTGGGGCGTGGCCGTGGCCGCGCCGCTGCTCTGGATCGATTCCGACGCGGCCACGCTGCTGGCCTCCGACAGCCTGTTGGGCGACTTTGCAATCGCCGCAGTCTGGACGCTGCTTTTGGGCTGGGCGCTGGGGCTGCTGGGCAGCTTTGCGCGCGCCACCTGGCATCGCTTGGTGGCGCGCCCGCTGGCCGGGGGGCTGGCGGTAGCTGCGCTCGGCCTAGCCGCCGTGGTCTATCTGACCGCGGGCACGCCCGGCTTCTATGGCGACCGCCTCTTTGTGATCCTCACGCCCCAGGCCGATGTCAGCGGCGCGGCCCAACTGCTGGACCTGGCCACGCGCCGGCAGGCAGTGCACACCACGTTGGTGGCCCATGCCCGCGCCACCCAGGCCGATCTCACCGCGGCGCTGGACCGCCTGGGCGCCGGCTATACGCCCTACTACTTGGTCAACGCGCTGGAGGTCGACGGCGGGTTGCTGCTGCGGCTGTGGCTGGAAACGCGGCCCGAAATCGACCGCATCTTGATCAGCCCCGAACTGCGCCCGGATACGCTGGAAGCTGCGGAGGGCGACCGCGACGCCCCGGATGTACCGCCCTGGAACCTGGACCTCATCGGGGCCACGCGCGTCTGGGCAGACTTCGGCGTGCGCGGCCAAGGGGTGATCATCGGCCAGTCGGATTCCGGCGTCGAGGCAGACCACCCGGCGCTGGCCGACCGCTATCTGGGCCGCACGACAGGTTCCGACTATCACTGGTTCGACCCCTGGTATGGCGCGCCCGCGCCGGTGGACTATGACGGCCACGGCACGCACACCTTGGGCACGATCTTGGGCAAAACGGTGGGCGTTGCGCCCGACGCTGAATGGATCGCGTGCGCCAACCTGGTGCGCAACCTGGGCAACCCGGCCAAGTATCTGGCCTGTATGCAGTTTATGTTGGCCCCCTTCCCGCTGGGCGGCGACCCATTCGAGGACGGCGACCCCAGCCGCGGGGCCAACGTGCTCAACAACTCGTGGGGCTGCCCCACCGCCTACGAGGGCTGCGATGCGCTGGTCTTTGCGCCGGCAGTGGCCGCGCTGCGCACGGCAGGCGTCTTTGTGGTGGCGTCGGCGGGCAACGAGGGGCCGCGCTGCGCCACCATCGCCGACCCCATCGCCACCTACGACGAGGTCACAACCGTAGGCGCGGTGGATCGCCGCGGCAACCTCGCGCCCTTCAGCAGCACAGGGCCGGTGATGGCCGACGGCAGCGGGCGCATCAAACCCGACATCGCCGCGCCCGGCGTGGATATCCTCTCTGCCTTTCCCAACCACAGCTACTATGTCGCCAGCGGCACGTCGATGGCCGGGCCGCATGTGGCGGGCGTGGTGGCGCTGATGTGGTCCGCCAACCCTGCCCTGGTGGGGGATGTGGCGGCGACAGAGGCGCTGCTGCTGGAGGCCGCCCACCCCTTCACCGGCACGCTGGCCCCGCCTGTATCGGAGGAGGAGCAGGCCGTGATGGCAGAGACCCTGGGCGCAGACAACCCGGTCGACCGCTGGCTGACGCCCGCATCCGACCCGCAGGCCTGTCTCTATCAGACCGATCTGGACACGCTGCCCAACAACGTGGCGGGCTACGGCGTGGTCGACGCCTACCGCGCCGTGGAGTTGGCGCGCAGCGCCCGCTGATCGTTCACCCAACCGCACGCGCCGCCAGCGCGCGTCGATTCGCACATCAAAAAATACGCGCATCATCCGCCACCGAGGAGCCATGGACGCACAGCAGCTTTTGGCCTATTTCAACGCACGCCGCGACGAGATGCTGGACGCGATCCGGCAGTTGGTGATGCAGGAGACGCCCAGCCAGGACAAGCCGCGGCTCGACGCCTTTGCCGAATTCCTGGCGGCGCGGCTGCGCCAGGCGGGCGCCACGGTCGAGGTCCTGCCCGCGGCCGAGCGCGGCAACCATCTGCGGGCGCGGGTGGGGCCGGTCGACCGCAGCGCGCCGCCGGCCTTGGTGCTCTGTCACTATGATACGGTGTGGCCCGTGGGCAGCCTGGCGACTCACCCCTTTCGCGTGGAGCAGGGCAAGGCCTATGGGCCGGGCATCTTCGACATGCAGTCCAGCCTGGCGCTGGTCGAATATGCGCTGCACGCCTGCCGCGACCTGGGCATCGCGCTGCCTCGTCCGGTTGTAGTGCTGATCACCTCGGACGAGGAAGTGGGCAGCCCCACCTCGCGCGCCCTGATCGAAGCCGAGGCGCGGGGCGCAGCCTATGTGCTGGTGATGGAATCGCCGCTGCCCGGCGGGGTGCTCAAGACCAGCCGCAAAGGGGTCGGAAGCTATCAGCTCGACATCAGGGGTCGCGCCGCCCATGCCGGGGTCGAACCGGAAAAAGGCATCAGCGCCATCCAAGAGCTGGCCCACCAGATCCTCTATCTCCATGGCCTGACGGATATGGCGCAGGGCACAACCGTCAACGTGGGCGTGGTGCAGGGGGGCACGGTCTCCAACGTGGTGGCGGCCCAAGCCACGGCCAAGATCGACGTGCGCGCCTGGACACAGGCCGAAGCCGAGCGCATCCACCAGGCGCTGCAGGGGCTGCAGCCGGTCACGCCGGGGGCGCAGCTTGCGGTGACAGGCGGCTGGAACCGCCCGCCGCTGGAGCGGCGCATGACCGCCGACCTCTTTGCCCGCACGCAGGCGATTGGCCGCACCCTGGGGCTGCACCTGGACGAGGGCGGCACAGGCGGCGGCAGCGACGGCAACTTCACCGGCGCGCTGGGCATCCCCACACTCGACGGGCTGGGCGTGCCGGGGCACGGCGCGCACGCCGACCACGAACACATCGAGGTCGACCAGATCGCGGGCCGCGCCGCGCTGCTCACCGCACTGCTGGCGCAGTTCTAGCGCCAGGCCCCACAAACTCATGAAACACCAGATGTAGATTGAGCGTCATCTTATTGGAGGGATTGAGTCTATATAGAACAGATGCTCGATCTACATCGCCTCATCATTACCTCATCATTGCGACCAGAACTCGTTTGTGCGGAGCCTATGCAGGCGAAAGTCAGTGAGAGGAAAAAATAAACAGCTATGAACAGCCTATTGCACCGCCTAGGCGCACGCCGCACCGGCCAACGCCGTCTGCTGCCCTGGCTGGCGGTCGCCCTCTGCGCCGCCCTGCTGCTGCCGGGGCTGCCCACAGCCCAGGCCCAGTCGGGCCAGTCGGTCTATGCGCTGCCCGGCACACTGCGCCAAGTCGAGGGGAAAGCGTTCGACACGGCGCTCCACACCTTTGACGGCAATGTCTACGGTCTCTTGGGCAAAACGCCGGAGGTGGAACTGGAGATCGTCCGGCTGCGCGGCCTTGGCCCAACCGAGGTGGTCAAGGTCTGGGGCACGCTCTATCCCAGCGGTCTGACTTCTCAGGAACCGGAGATCGTGGTGGAAAGCATCTTATCCGCCTCCACCCCGCCTAGCCCGGCGACTGCGACACCCACCGCAGCGCCGACCACCGCACCGGGCGTGCCGACCGTGGTCCTGCCTCAAGCCACCGTCGCCACCGACGCGCTCAACGTGCGCAGCGGCCCCGGCACCGATTACCCGATCATCACCGCCTTGACGCTGGGCACAACCTGCCCCATTGTAGGACGCAACGCGATCAGCACCTGGTGGAATATCCGCTGCGCCAACGGCGTGACCGGCTGGGTCTCCGGCCCGTTGGTGGTGGTGACCGGCAGCACAGCGAACGTGCCGGTGGTCAATGTCAACCCGCCGCCGGCCGCGCCCACGGCGACGCCCAGGCCGACGCCCACCCCTGTGCCCATGCCGCCCATCACGTCGGCGGCCTGGCGCGCCAGCTTCTTCAACAACCGCAATCTGGCGGGCAGCCCCAGCGTGGTGACCGAAGTCAGCAACCTGGACTTTAACTGGGGAACCGGCGCACCTGCCGCCAATGTCCCGGCAGACAATTTCTCGGCACGCTTCGAACGCATTCTCAGCTTTGCGCCCGGCAGCTACTTGATTGAACTCCGGGTGGACGACGGCGTGCGCGTCTATGTCGACGGCGGGCTGGTGCTGGACAACTGGCGGGAAAGCTCGGTGCGCACTGTCACCGCGCAGGGGGTCTTGGGGGGCAACCATACGTTCCGCGTCGAGTATTTCGAGGCCTACGGCCAGGCATCGATCAGCTTTAACGTCTTTATGCTGAGTTCGGACTTGGTGTGGCAGGTCAGCTATTTCAACAACCCGCAGTTGGCGGGCAGCCCTGTGGTCGTGCGCGGCGAACCCACCGGCGACGGATTCCCCATTAACTATAACTGGGCAGAGGGCGCGCCGGTGCCAGGGAAAGTGCCGGCAGACCACTGGTCGGCCCGCTTCGAGGGCACTTTCCGCTTCGACAGCGGCGACTACAACTTCTCGGCCAACGTGGACGACGGGGTGCGCCTCTATATCGACGGCATCCGCGTCTTGGACGCCTGGCAGCCGGGGTATAAGAACACCCACAATGTCTTCCGCCAACTGGGAGCAGGCAACCACCGCATCACCGTCGAATATTACGACGACACCAGCGCCGCGATTCTACGGGTCTGGTGGGAGAAGATCAACACGCCCTAGCCGTCACAGCTAAATCAAAAAGACCGGCGCGCCGGGAAAGCGCCGGTCTTTTTGATTTTGCCCCCATGCGGTCTACTGCGGGCGGGGCGGGGCCGCCGCGAAGACGCGGCTCAGGATCTCGGCGCGTTCTTCGGGCGTGGCCCAGCGCGGCTGGGCATAGTTCTCCAGCACCGTGGTCAGCACCTCCGTACTCAGCACGCGGCCTGCATAGAGCGTGTGGCGTGCGATCAGCCCGGTGCGCGTCTCCCAGCTCCACATCTGGTCAAAGAACAGATTGCCCAGCCCATAGACGATGATCCCCGCGCCGCCTGGGTCGGCAGAGGCATACGGCTCCCAGGCTTGGGGCACATGGCTCTGTACGCCGGTCACGATGTCGGCCCCGGCCTCGCGCAGTTCGCGGAACTCCACCACCTGCTGGTCGGTGGGCCAGGGGGTATATTCCTCCAGATACTGCAACTCAACCGCCACAATATCGACCTCCTGGGCCAGCTTCTCCACCAGCGCCAGCACCCGCTCCTTGTGATCATAGTAGTAACACGCGCCCGGCTCCTCGTCGGTGACCCAGGCCGTGGGCGGGCCAAAGGCCAGCGCGGCCACAAAGGCGATCGTATTGCCGTGGTCTTCCCACAGCAGCGGCGCACAGGCTTCGTCCACGGTCAGCCCACTGCCATAGATCGGGATGTCATGGTCGCGGTAAAACTGGAGCGACCGGCGCGCGCCCTCGCGCCCAAAGTCGTTGACATGGTTGCCGCTCAGCCCCACAATGTCCGTGCCAATCGCCTCCAACGTCTGCCAATAGTCAGTATGGCTGCACAGCACCAGGTTGTTGAGCGTATTGTTGACCACGCAGTCGTCGAGGAAAGGCACTTCGTTGCTGACATGGGTGATATCCGCCGCGGCCAGCGTGGCCGAGAGGACCTGGGCCGGATAGAGCACGCCGTTTTCCTCGATGGC
>QEUY01000249.1 GCA_003577365.1 Chloroflexota bacterium
TGGGCGGCCTCGGCATTGGCGGCTGCCTCCTGCGGGCTGCGCGCGCCGGGGATGGTGGTGGCGACCTGCGGATGGCGCACGCACCACTGCAACGCCACCGCCAGCAGCGGCAGCCCATGCGCCTGGCACAGCGCCTGCAGCGTGCCGGCATGGGCCTGGCAGGCCGGACTGTAGCTGCGGTCAAAGTAAGTCGCGCCGGGGATCGGGCCAGTCGCCAGCAGCCCGCGCTCGATCGGCGTCGCCGTCACGATGCCCACGTTGTGCCGTTCGGCAGCGGGCAGGATGCGCTGCGCCGCAAACTGGTTGAGCAGGCTCCAGGCGCGCGGCACCACCGCGGCGTCGAACTCGCCGCTTTCGATGTAGGGCGCGTTGGTGCGCGGGTCATCTGCCGCCGTACCGACAAAGCGCACGATCCCCTGCGCTTGCAGGCTGCGCAGCGCCTCCAGCGTACCGCCTTTGCCCATTACCGTCTCCCACGGCACGCCCATGGCATCGTGGATGTAGACCACGTCGAAGCGTTCCAGCCCCAGCCGCGTCTGGCTGGCCTCGATGCTGCGCATCACCCCGTCATAGGAATAGTCATAGCCCTGCAGCGTGCGCCCGACCTTGGTCGTCACCGTGCAGCGCGCGGCCAGGTCCGGGCGCGCCCGCAGCGCCTGGCCGATGATCGCCTCGCTGCGCCCGCCGCCGTAGAGTGCGGCGGTGTCGATCAACGTGCAGCCCGCCTCCAGCGCGGCGTGCACGGTGCGGATGCCTAGCTCCTCGTCGAGATGGGTGACCAGCTCTTCATAGCTGGCGGAGGCCGTGTTTAGCTCCGACATGCCCAGAAAGGCCGTGCCCAGGCCCACAATCGAGACTTCCAGCCCAGTGCGGCCCAGCGTTTTGGCGCGCATGTGACCTCCTTTTGTTCAATTCGATGACAGAGGGGATGGAAACTGATTTGGGGCCATTATGGCGCACGCCTGCGCCGGGGGCAAGCGCACTGGCTGCTGCGCGTGCCCAAAAAAGTGGGGACCGGCATCCCGGTCCCCACCCCTGTTCACTTCTGCCGGTTGGCGCTGGGTCGCACCTGCACCTATTCGCCGATGGCGTAGACCACCTGCAACTGCATCACCAGTTCCAGTTGGCCGGGCTGGATCGGTGCGCCGCCGCCGCCAAAGCCCCGCGCCTGCTCGGCAAAGTTGCTGGCATAGTAGCCGCCGCCGCTGCCGATGACCTCGCTCACGCTGATCACCTGGCCGAGCGTCACTTCACTCAGGCTGGCGATGTCCTCAGCCTTGGTGCGCGCATCGGCGATGGCCTTCTCGCGTGCATCCGACTCAATCGCGCTGGGGTCGTCCAGGGCGAACTCGACGCCGTAGATGTTGTTGGCCCCCGCTTCCACGGCGGCATCCAGGATCGTGCCGACGTTCTCCAGGTTGCGGATCACCACCATGACGTTGTTGCTCACGCGATAGCGCACGTCGCCTTCGGCCAAGGGGCCTTCCGGGCCATAGCGATCGGCATAGATGCTAAAGCCGGAGGTCTGGATATCCTTGTCCTCAATCCCCTGCGCCCGCAGCGCGGCCAAGACGGCTTCGACGGTCGTCTTGTTTTCGGCGCTGGCCTCCTGCACCGTGTTCTTCACCGTCTCCACGCCGATGGTCACGCGGGCGATATCCGGCTCGATCGAGACCTTGCCTTCGCCCACGACCGTAATCGCACGGTTGACCGAGGCGCTGACGACGGGCTGCGTCGCCTGCGCCTCGACTGCCGGGACATGCACCCAGCCGGCGCCCGCGCTTAGAAAGATGGCGGCGAACAACAGCAGAGTGAGCAACACGGCCCCCGTCACACGCAAACTTGCCTTACTCATTTCCTCTGTCCTTTCCTCGCATTACAGAATGCATTGCTATCTTGGGTCAGGCGGCAGTTTTCTTTGGAATGCCGGCCTTCTGTGCATAGGACGGGCGAGGTCAAGAGAATGTTCCGGCAGCTTGCGGGCGGATCATGCAAATCGTGAGAGCATCATGGGAGCGTGGGGTGGCAGTAGGCTGCGCACAGGTCGCGCGGAAGGCCGCGAAGTCCATGCAGCGTTCGCTCATTTTTCGGCAAGTACACGCAATACCCGGAATGGTTTGGGAACCCAGGCCCAATGGTCATCCACCCATACCAATCCGTTATAGGCTTGTCCCGACAGTTCTCCCGGCTGAAGGTATTTCCATGCCACCCAGATACGCTGGGGCTGCAGCCATTGGGCGATTGCACGGTATCCCTGCGGGAAATGGCAAGACAGTTCATTGTCCTCGGCCAGCATTCCGGCAGGGGCGACAAAGCAGCGGACTTCCACGGGCAGCGCCGGCTGTGCCGTCCGCGGCGGGCTTTGTGTCCATAGAGTGGTATACACGGCACGCGCGATGTCTGCGGCCGCGCCGATAAAGATCCGGGCGTAGTCTTCTTCACGCGGCCGCAGCTGTGCGACGAGTTCACCACTGATGTCGGCGGCCAATGCCTCAAGCAACGGGGTGATTTGCGCCCGGATCACCTCGATCGAGAGTGCCGCTGCTACCCGCGCGGCATCACCAAATCCTTCGGCGCTACCGGACTTCCGCGGGGTAGCGCCGCCGAGGGTGGCGTCAACCCGCTGTAGTTCAGCGGCTAGCACCTGGCGATACGCGATGATTCGCTCAGGTTGAAAGCGGCCCGGTTCGGCGTCCACCATTGCCTGTCCCTGCTGCGATCCAATCTCCACTGCACCGGCCGGCTCATCCGGCAAGCGGGTCAAGGCCGTGGTGACACAGCCCAGCGCGTTGACCAGATTGGCCCGATAGTGGCGCAGCGATTCCAGATCATCCCAGTTTACCGGCTGATTGCTGTACACTTCAGCCAAATAGAGCAGTTCCCCCACATCCAGCGCCAGTCTGGTTTCAGACTGGGCCGCGAAGAGTGTATCGCCGTGAGGGTCCGGTAATTCAAATTCGGCGATGGCATGAGACAAGCCCGGTGCATTGCGAATGTCGTAGCGCGCCAGCAAGCGGTTATCCTGCTCGACAATGACATGTTCTCGGTTGGCGCGTGGAATGCCTTCCAAGTCCAGGAACCAGCCTGGTTCTTCGCCTGTTCCGGCGCGCATCGGCGCGTAGGAGTAGATCACCTCGGTCAATGGCCTTGGGAACTCGCCGCGCACCAGGTCGGCCGGCAGGTAATCCGACGTCACGTCGTGAGGCAGGCCGCGATCAACCGCAAGCGCGGACAGCCCGACCAACGGCAGCGCCAACAGGCCGTTCCAGTTGCGCTTTTGGCTGGGGTGAGAGTAATAGCGTTGATGCGCGTGGAGCGCGTCCATTAACGCCTGCTGATAGGCAAGGGAGTTGCCCTCCGCCAGCGCAGCGAGCAGCCCAAGGATGGGCCGGTGCACTAGGTTGAGCAGCGTAGGCTCGGCAATGTGGGCGTGCTGCATGGCGCGCGCCGCATCGTCGAGCCAGCGCGAAGCGGCTTCCGGCTCGACGACGACCGCGGCAAACGCGCTGCAATAGAGCGGCCAGAACGCGTCGATGAATTCCGGCGGCCTGCTACAGACCTCGATGCTGCTCACGGTCGCCAGCGTGTTGATCGCCGGGCCGTCGCGCACGATGAGCGCGAGTGTGAATCCCTTGAGCCAGTCCGGATAGGCCAGCCCGGCGTGTTCAACCGCGAAGCTCTGCGGTGCGCGGCCTGGCTCTGCAAAGGTAATCGTCCCATCCTCTTTCCGCCGGCCCGCATAGCGCTGGCTCAGGATGGCAGCGTGCGCCAGACCCGCGCCGCGGGCAAGCGCTGCATAGCCGGTTTTCTGTTCCTCTGGGAACAAGGCCGTGATCAGCGCCAGCCTCAGTTCATATTGGAACAGCCGCCCCACATCCTCCGCCACCAGGTCGCGCGCGTGGATAATCGCCTGTAGGCTCGCGATGTGCTGCAGATCTCCCCGCCACAATTCCAGGTCTCCCACATCGTGGCGCGGGACAGACTGGGTATCCTGTGCATTTGTCATCGTCGCGGTCGTCCCCCTCTGCTAATGTCAAACTCGGCCACCAGGGGCGTCTCCAGTGTACCATCGTCGCGAGTATAAGGCTGGCGTACCAGCAGATAATCGACCTCGCCTGCGACCAGTTTACGCTCCAACTCGCGGCCTTGCCGCACGACATCCGCATCCGATGACCTCTGCATGGCCTGTGCCAGACTTTCAAGATATTCGCGCGTCCCCTGCTGAACCATCTGATCGCCGTCTACGCTGAGGCGCGCGCCCAGCGGGCTTTCGCCACCCTTGGCCTCGACCACAACCAGTCTGTTGGTTGCCGGATCTGTGAATATGAGATCGGGAATTCCCGCCCCTCGACTGCTAGTGATCTGGGATGGGTCCACACCGTAGCGCAGTTGGGCCACCCGTATGGCCGACGCTTCACCAATGTCCTCCGAGGCGCGTTTGAGCGACGGTAGGTTCTGTAGTTCGGCAGCAATTTCCTCGCGTCTGGTGATGTTTGTCGTCGTTTCCAACTCTGCCTGTAGTTCGATGATCCGTTGCAGGATTGTCTCTTCATTGGTTCCTGGCGGCAGTTGCGCCTTTGGCTCTGGCCGTTCGACATAGGCCAATGCTTCTATATCTGGCACTCTCGCCGCAGCGATCAAGGAGGCGGTTCGACCGGGCGATGAAACGTAATAGCCGGCAGCCCACAAGCGAAAGGCTCGCTGGACTTCCGCCGCGGTACTTCTGGACGTGATCCCATATTGTTTCTGAAATGTCTCCCAATCCTGAAAGAATCGTTGGTCGCTGTAGCGGCGGCGGACGGCGGACGCGGTGTCGGGGTCGAGATGGGTCGGGTCGGGCGGCGCCACTCTTCTCGGTTGAGCAAACGGGTCCTGGCGCACGCGCTGGCGTTCGAGCGCGTACTGGGCTATTTCTGCCAATGCGCGCGCCCGCTGGGTGTGGGTCGCCTGGGGATCGGCCGCGAGCTTTCTGAGCACTTCCATGCTGTAGGCGACCCGCTTGTCGCCGTCGGGGAAGTTGAATTGGACGTTCCTGTTGTTGGAAAATGAGATGAGCGCGCGCGCTTGCTCCAGCACCTGGCCCGCTCTGCCTTCGTCGCCCAAGCGTCTGGCATAGTTCAGCCGGTCGGCCAGAAATTCGACATAGTCGCGTGGCTCGGTGGGCGGCAAGCGCAGGAATGGATTGTTCCGGGCTGCTTCCACTTCCGTATCTAGCAAACGGCGCGCAGCCGGGCGGTCGGCCAATTCGCCCTGCACGGCCTCAAGACGCGCTCGCGCGGCGGGTGTGTCGTCGATCAGCCCCAGATGGGCCAGCAAGCGCTGGCTTTCATCGCGCAGGCGGGCCAGATGTTGGCTGTCGTCGCGCTGCTGCGCCGCTTCGATCTGGCGGCTCAAGACCTCGATCTCGGCCAGGCGTCCCCGGTCATGGGGCGAGAGTTCGGGTTGACCTCTGGCCCGGCCCAGCCCTGAGCCGAACCCGCCCGGACGGAGCGCATCGGGAATATCGGCCTGGCCATGCGTGGCGCGAATTTCCGTTAACTCATGCGCCAGCGCCCGTTCCAGTGTGCCCTCCGGCGCGCGCGTGGACACCAAAATCTCGTATTCGCCGGTCTCTGCATGATAGCGGAAACGCGCTACCGGCGTCACCCCATCGTCGCCGGCGTGCATCGAGTCGGTGGTGGTAATACGTACTGTCAATTCGTTGCCGCCCGTGGCCGGCTTCACCCGCAGATGCGTTGGGTCATTGTCGGCGATGGTAGCAAAACTCGCGGTCGATCCTGTCTGAACCAGTGTTTGCGCTGCCCGAGAGGCTTCATCTGCCGCATCGGCCCGCGGCGCGGCCAGCGCATCTCCTCGAAACTCGGCGCCTTCGATCCCGGCAGCCGTCCCCGATTTTCCGACTCGAATCACTTGAACGGCCCGACCCTCCGCCGTGGCAGCTTCTTCGATGGCCTCGGCCTCGTCGAGCGCCCGCTGTCGGCTGGATTCGGGCGCGTCTTCAGCCTCTACGCGCACCCGTACCGGCGATGTCTGTTCGTCGGGCACGTCTACTCGCAGCCGCGGCGGCGTCCCCGCCCCCTCCGGTTCCGGC
>QEUY01000250.1 GCA_003577365.1 Chloroflexota bacterium
TCCACGTGGGGGATGCCTAGCGTCGCCACCACCGCCAGGTCTTGCAAGAGCGCCACCGGGCCGATGTTGCACAGGTCTTCCCCGCTCAACACGCCGCCGCGCCCAGAGGGCTCCCGCTGCAGCCAACAAGCATTGGCAATTCCTTTGAAGACGCCTTTGCAGTTCTTGTGGCTCGTACCCACATAGCCGCACGCCTGCGCCACATGCACGCTGTGCAACTCGCCATCGGATTCATCGATGATCAGCGGTGGGCGGTCGCGCCAGGCGCGCAATGCCTGGCCTGTGGCTTCGCTCAGGGCAACGTCGCGGTGCAACGGTGGCGCAAAAAGCTCTGCAGGCGCGGCTCCTGCTTGATGGCTGACCAGGCCGCCTGGAACGCGGCGACATCGTGGTATTGTTCGTTGCCGTCGAGTGTAAAAGCAAACGACGGACATAAGCTTTCGATGACTTGCGCCAGCGCATACAAGCGCGCCAGGTCTTTTTCCCCATCGCCGCTCAGCTTGATCTTGAAGTGGGTCAAGCCGTAGGCGCGGATGTTGGCGGCCAGCGAATGGGGCAGACCATCGTCCAGCCGCTCATGGGGGGCAATATCGGCATCGTCGATGGGGTCACTCAGCCCAACAGTATGGCGGACGATGATAGAACGGAGCGGCGCGGTGGGCAGAAATTCATCCGGCTCGCGGTTGCCAAGATCAGAATGGATTGCAGCCAGACGGATGCCCAAGGTATTGGCGCACACGGCCTGATAAAACGGAGTGTGGGTCGCCCGGCACCAGGCGTCGATCAGCGCCCGCTCGACCAGGCTGACCCCAAAACCCCATAAGAGCGGTGGGTAGCCGTGGTTGCTGGCCCAGACAGATTGTTCGGCGTAAATGGCCTGCCAGAGATCAAAGACCGTGGCCGCCGGCGCCGCCTGTTCGGCGAAGGCGCACGCCGCCGCAATCACCGCACGCATCTCGGCCTCATCCTGGGCGATGGTAGTGTGCGGGTCTTTGGTAAACCACTTGGGCGCCAGGCCGTCGGCGGCCACGCCGGTCGCCACGCGGCCACCCACCTCGACCTGAGCGCGGACAAAGAGGTGCGGCAGCTCGGTGAGTGTGACAATGCCGTAGCGAAAGGGCATGCGCAGCCGCATGGGAAGCGTGCGCGTCTCGAGCGACAGGACGCGGATCATGCGCCAGCCTGCTCGATCTGTTTGATGGCCTGCAGCTCGCGCGGCAGGTGCGTTTCAGGCGGCTCCCAGTTGATCCACTCACCGCTGAGGTAGCCCTCATAACCTACCGACTGGAGCAAGGCCAGCACACGGCAGTGGTCATATTCCCCCTGGCCGATGGGCAAGAATTCCAGTTTGTCGGCGGCGAGCGAACCGTCGTGAAAATGCACATGGCGAATAGACGACCCCAGCGCCGCAAACGCATCGTCCAGGCTGGTTTTGGCGACGCGCAGCGTGTGCATGTAGTCCCAGTTGACGCCCACATTGGGGTGATTTACCCGGCTGACCACCGCCAGCACATCTTGGGGATCGCACCAGTCATCGTGGGTTTCCAGGGCCAGATAGACGCCGCGTTGCGCCGCCTGGCCGGCCAGCGTGGCCAGCGCCTGCGCGACCGAATCTATCGCCTGTTGGCGGATCAGGTCCTGGGGGATCTTGCCGCCGAAGACCCGCACAACCCGTGCGCCGAGATCGGCGGCCAGGTCGATGCGCGTCTGAGCATCGGCGACGTTTTGCGCCACGGTGGCCGGGTCGGCGAACTTGCACGAGGTGGCGACGCAACAGAGGGCAACGCCGTGTGCATCCGCCGCTCGCCTGGCTGCGGCGCGTTGTTCCGCTGTATTGGCCACTTCGACGCCGTGGTTGTGGTTCGCATCCACCCGCAATTCAACACCGTCGTAGCCGTAGCGCTGGGCGGCGGCCAGCACTTCGTCCAATGTCCACTGGGGGCACGAAAAGGTCATAAAGGCATATTTCATCTCATTTTACCTCAACGCATTCTCCGCATGTCGCGGCTTGATAGATGGCGTCGGTCAACTGCTGAATCACCAGCGCCTGTTCCAAGGAGGTCAGCGGCTGGCGTCGCTCGATGATCGCTGCCGCAAAATCGGCGACCGGACCGCGATGGGCCGGCTCCCAATCCTCATCGCCTTCCCACAGCACCCGTGAAAGCGTGCCGTGGTCGCTGACGGTGTCGTGGAAAATTTGCTTTTGCGCGCCGGGCGTCATGCGCAGACGCAGCGCTCCCTGTTCGCCGACGATCTGCCACGCTTCGTCGGTCTGAGTGGGCATAAACTCGCCGCGCTCATAGCTGAGGGCGATGTCGCCGGCGCATTCGACCAGGGCCGTCACGTGCGTCTCGGCGTCGGAGCCGGGTGCGGCGTAGGCAGCGTAGGCCGGAACATTGGTCCACATGTGCGCCAGCACGCGCTGCGGCTGCAACATCCAGCCCAGGATGCCAAAGAGATAATCCAGGTCATAACAGCCCCAGTTCATGAGGATGCCGCCGCCGTTTAGCGAGCGGTTGAGACGCCACGGCGGCGGCGGCGTGGACGGCGGTTCTCTGGCGGCCACGAGCGCACGGCAGCGCACCAGGCGCAACTTGCCCAGCGCGCCGCTGGCGATAAAATCAGTTGCCACCTGCGCCGAAGGTAAAAACCTCATGCGCGACGAGCAACAGCCGGCAACCAGTTCACCTCGAGCGGCGATGAGCATGCGCACTTCGCCGGCGTTCATTGCCACTGGTTTCTCGGTCAACACATGTTTGCCGGTGGCAAAGGCGCGCAGGGCCAGGTCCGTACGCAAGTGCGCGGGCAGCGCCAAGACGACGCCTTGAATGTCTGGGGCGGCGAACAGATCGTCCACGTCGGTATAGACGTTGGCAATGCCATGTTGTATGGCGGCGTGCTCGGCCGCCTCTTTGCGCACATCGCACACGGCGACAAAACGGGCATGGGAGAGGCTCGCCGCCGCCCGCAGGTGCGCCTGTCCGATCACGCCGCAGCCGACCAGTCCAAGTTGTACGGGTTTCATAGCTTTTCCTTGCGTTGTCCGGGCACGGCTTTTCGTGGAGCATCCGTACCATTGTAATACAAGATGCTTCCGTTGATCAACCGAAGCGTAAGTAGGGGGTAGGGCCAGGATTGGAGGCGAGAATTTGGTGGCCCAAGCATTCCGGGAAAGGGCCGGAGTTACGCCGGTCAGACAAGTTGGCGTCGGCCCTTTCCCGGAATGCGGGTGAGTGCGCCGCTTCCTGCTCGTTTCCCAGAGCATTATCCGAACCGTTACCCAAACCGTCACTCGTGTCATGTTGCCGGATTCACGTCTTTTCTCCCTCGCCAGGTGAGAAAAGACGTGAATCCGGCTTTACAGTCCTGCAATTTTACAGCGATTGGATGCACAAGGACGTTGTGCTATAGTTCTGCCTACGATCAGGTTAAGACCAGGAGTGGTTGCCGGCAGCGGATTGTTTCTCGTTCAGCTTCCGTGATGAAAAGGAGAGATCGATGGCTATTGCGATGACCGAACAACAGAAGTGCGACTTTGAAGAGAAGGGCTATATCATACTGGAGGACTTTTTCAGCGCGGATGAACTGGCGCGCCTGCTTGCGGCCGTCGATGAAGTGGCGGCTCGGGTCCGCCAGGCCAAAGGGTTGGGGCCCAATGACCCGTTTGCGATTCGCAATGCGCTGGCCCATCATGCGGCGTTCCTTGATCTGATCGACCATCCCAAGATGTTGCCGCTGGTCGTCGACGCCATCGGCTGGAATATCCAGATTCGCACCACGCATCTGGACTATCGTCCGCCTTACCCGCAAGACTTGGCGCCCGGCGCAGTGGGAACCGGGAAGGGGGCCGACCATCAAGCCGGGTATCGCAACGTCCTCTGGCACCCCGACCTGGCGAATCTCTTTGAAGCCACTTCGCTGGATGGCCGGCTGCCCTTTATGGAACTCAAGGTCTTCTATGTCCTCTCCGATCTGACCGAATCCAACTCCGGCAATTTATGGGTGGTGCCGGGCAGCCATAAGCGCACTCCGCAGGAATTGCGTGCGCTGGACTACAACGTCGACCCCGCCGAGGCAGTCGAACTCCGGCTACCGCCTGGCGCTGCGATGCTGTGGCGCACCGCCGTCTGGCACTGCGTTGGCCCCAATCTGTCAAACAAGACGCGCAGGATCATGCATATTGGCTATCACCACCGCTGGATGCGCCCCACAGATTACCTCCAGCAAGACCCTGAACTCATCGCCGCCAGCTCGCCGATCCGGCGTCAACTGCTGGGCGCATTGCCCAGCGGCGGCAATCCGCTGGGCGACGATCCAGACTTTCACCCGTCATCGCAATACTGGCTCACCCAAAATCGGGAGGATGTTCCTCTGCGCGCCTGGTACGAAGAGCGCGCAACGGCCAATGGTGCAGCCAGCGAATTTGTGCATCTCTAAAGGCGAGATCAATATGCGGACGGATTTTCATCTGCCGCCTTTGGGTTTGGTTCAATAGACGAGTTAACCATGTACGAGCAGACCAAAGCCCGCATCTTAAGCCCCGACTGCGCCCGCTGGTTGGAGTCTGGCCGGCAGGCGTTATTCCAACCAATCAACGAGCAACACAAGGAAGAATCATGTACGTGATCATTGTCCCCATCCAGATCAAAGAAGGCTACAAAGAACAGTTTGTCGAAGCCATGTTGGACGACGCCAAAGGTTCGGTCAATGACGAACCCGGCTGTCTGCGCTTTGATGTGATCCAAGACGCCGCTGACCCCAATCGCATCTGGCTCTACGAAGTCTATGTGGATGAGGCGGCCTTTCAGGCCCACCTGGAGGCGCCGCACTTCATCAAATGGCGCGATACCGTCAAGGATTGGCGTGCCGATGGCGGGCTGCAAGGCGCGGGCCGGGGCAGCTACAACATCTGGCCGCCGGATGGGGAGTGGAAATAGACAACTGTCATTCGTCATTTGTCATGCGTAAGCGACCAATTACGCATGACAAATGACGAATAACCAGAAGTTGAGGATCACTCATGGCCGATCTTCCCAACATCCTTGTCATCATGACCGACCAGCAGAAGGCCACGGCCAGCCACCTGTATGGCAACACCTTTTGCCAGACGCCGGCACTGCAACGGCTGGCCGGCCAGGGTGTGCTCTACGAACATGCGGTGACGCCCCACCCGCTCTGTGTGCCGGCGCGCTCTTCGTTTTGGACCGGGCAGTGGCCCCATTCGCACGGCAGCCGCCGCAACGAGACGCTGATGCCGCCCCAGGCCGACCATGCCTTTCGTCTCTGGAAGGCGGCTGGCTACCGCACCGGTCTGATCGGCAAGAACCACTGTTTTGAACAATCCGACGACCTGGCGCTCTTTGACATCTGGTGCGAGATCTCCCACGGTGGGCTGCCGGTCAACGTCGCCACACGGGGTATGGAGTGGTTCCGCCCGCCCGCCGGCATCCACGCTGCCCACGAGTTGCGCCGTACGCTGACCCCCCAGAACCCGCGCTTTGGCTATGCTGTCTCCGACTTCTCGTTGGAAGACTATTCCACCGGCTTGATCGCCGGGCAGACTGTGCGCTTCCTGGATCGCTACGGTCACGAACCCTTTGCGCTCTGGGTCTCGTTCCCCGACCCGCATGAACCGTGGGTGGCGCCCCGGCAATATGCCGAACTCTTTCCCCCGGAGCGGATCGAGTTGCCACCCTGGCGCGAAGGCGAATTCAGCGACCCTCGCGCACCGGAGCGCAACCGCGTGCTCTATCGCATGTTGGGCATGGAAGAAGACGCGCTAGAAGATGTCTACGGCCTGCTGGCGGTCTACTATGGCATGGTGCGCTTTATCGACGACGCATTAGGCCAAATTCTGGATGCGCTAGCCCGGCTGGGATTGGATAAAAACACGATCATCGTCTTTTGTTCGGACCACGGCGATTTTGCCGGCGAACACCGAATGCAATGCAAGGGCGGCGTCTTCTACGACTGTCTGACCCGTGTGCCGCTGGTCATCGCCTGGCCGGGGCAGCTTCCGGCGGGGGTGCGCGATGAGAGTATGGCCAACCTGGTGGATGTGGTACCCACCCTGCTCACCTTGCAAGGGCTCGAAGTTCCCCGCGCCATGCACGGCCAGCCGCTGCCGACGGTCACCGCGGCGGCGCCGCGCACGGCCACCTTCTCCGAATACGGCGCCGGCGGCCCGCCCTTCCGCATGGCCGACCTGGAGAAGCTGCCGCCACCCTATGGCCGCCACACGCTGATCCAGTCGTTGCGCTGGCGCGAGGCCGAGGGGAGGGGCGGCGCAAGATGGTGCGTACGCCCCAGTGGAAATATGTCCATGACCCGATGGGCGACCGCGACGAACTGTATGATCTGGTCAATGATCCCTGGGAACTGGAAAACGTGGTCGATGACCCCCGGCACGGAGAGATCGTGGCCGAGCTACGCCTGCAACTGGCCGACTGGTCAATTCGCACCGAAGATGCGAGGCCCGTGCCCTTGCCGGAGGTGAGCGGGTGACATCGTTGTAGCATAATTTGACAATGTCACATTCGCGCAATGGCAACCGGCCCCCCTCCGGGAGGTGTCCAGAAT
>QEUY01000251.1 GCA_003577365.1 Chloroflexota bacterium
GGTCTAGGCCGGAAGCGCCGTGCGGTGGCGCGTCTGATGGCGGCGCGCCTTGGCGCGGTTGCCACAGGAACCCATGTCGCACCAGCGGCGGCTGCGGTTGCGCGAGCTGTCGAAGAAGAGATAGCCGCAGCCGCGGTCGTCGGCGCACTGGCCGACGCGGTCTAGGTCGGGCGAAGTCAAGAGCATTGCGGCGGAGCGCAGCACGGGCCAGAGCATGCGGTCGAGGCCGGCGCCTGTGTGATAGCGCCAGGTAAAGCCGCCGTTGTCTGCGACCAGGGCCGGCCCGTTGAAGGCCTGGGGCAGCGCTTCGTTCAGGATGGCGACGTCGGCAGGTGAGGGGGCAGCGCCGTGGGCAACAGCGGCGAAGATGCGGTAGATCGCCTCGCGCAGTTCGATGGCCCAGGCGTGGAATTCGGCGGCGAGCGCGGGGTGCGCCGCGGCTTGGGCCAGCAACGTCTCCGCCTCGCCAGAGGTAAGCAGGTCAAACTGGCGCGCCCAGCCGACAAGGTCGGCATAGGCGGTGAGGTGTTCTTCCGGCTCTGGGGCAGCGTGCCAGTCGGCGGTGTTGGCAAATTCTAGACAGAGCTTACCCGAAGGCAGCGTGTTGGCGCGGTCGAGTTCGGCGGCGATGTCGGTCACAGATGATGTCTTTGTATCCATACATTATGTATAGCAGATCGGGCCAATTTCGTCAAATTTGGCGATCTTTAACCATTATAAATCAAATTGATGGTTGACAAAACGGAAAATTTGTGCTATCCTTGGGGAGCCAATTGGTGCGATTCAGGTTGTATTCTGAGTGTTGTAACGGACCAACCCCCGCGGTGTGAGCAGCGTGAACACAGGAGAGAAAGCCATGTTTCAGCCCAATATTCTCGAGGAGTTGGCCGCCGAGCGTCAGCGCGATCTCGTGCGTGAGGCACGGCAGATGCATCTTTTGGCGAGCCTGCGACCGCCGCGTCGGCCTTGGCGCGTGCGTCTGGGGCACGGGATGCAGGCCGCGGGGGAGCGGTTGTCCAATTGGGGGTGTCGCTTGGCGGCTGCCCAGACGGGTGGTGCAGGCCATCACCCGCTTGCCGTCTCGGTACAAACGGGGTCAACCTTTCGCCGCTGATTGAGGGGACGCCAGTGCGGCGCACATCCCGCCTGTCACGTTAGGAAATCAATACGCCCGGAGCATCCAACACCGTATGCTCCGGGCGTATTCTGTTTGGGGCAACGCCTGCCCCGCGTGACAGGGCGAGGTGGACCGGCATTGTCAACCCTACATTTTCAAGATGCCTTCGGTCAAGCCGCGGATAAACCACTTCTGCATCAGGATAAAGACCAGGATCACAGGGGCCATAGCCACGACGTGCGCGGCGGCCTCCGCACCGTAGGTCGAAAAGGCGCTGGAGGTAAAGAGCGCGGCCCAGCCGCTGATCTTGGAGACGGCCACGGAGAGCGTCTGTAGTTCGGGGAAGTCGATCAGCGTGCGCGTGATCAGGTATTCGCCCCAGACATAGAGAAACTCAAAGAGCGCCACGACAACCATGCCGCCTTTAGCTAGGGGCACGCCCACGTTGAGAAAGACTTGCCAGGTATTCGCCCCGTCGAGGATGGCCGACTCTTCCAGTTCGCGCGGCACGCTGAGGAAGGTCTGGCGCATGATAAAGACCGCGGTGCTGATGGCGCTGGGGAAGAGCAGCATCAGGCCGAGATGGCTGTTGCGCAGCCCCAGAAAATCCATCAGTTCGTAGATCGCCATGAGGCCGCCGGCGCGCGGGATGAAGAGCAGCATGATCAGGCTGTAGAACATCAGGTCGCGGCCCTTGAACTCCAAGCGGGCAAAGGCATAGCCGGCCATCGTGGCGAGCGCCGTTTGGATCACCACGGAGCCGAGCGTGACCTTGAAGCTGTTGAGCATGTTGAGCGGGATCATGCTCATGTCGCGCCGCGTGAAGATCCAATAGTAGTTGCCCAGTGTCGGCTGTTTGGGGAGCAGCGAGGGCAGGGTTTGGAACAGCTCATCGCGCCCCTTGAGCGAGGATGAGACCGTCCAGACAAAGGGCAGAAGACAGATGATGACAATGATGATCAACGAGAAGTTGACCAACACCGTGCGCAACTGAAGGTACTTTCGATATCGTCTCACCATTGCTCACCCCCACAAATTGCTCACTCCCACAAGATGACGCGCTATGCCCGTTCACTGCGCAGCAGTTTGAAGATGATGCCCGACAGCACCATGCTGATCACACCCAAGACCAGCGACATCGCCGCTGCGTAGCCCATGCGCATATCGCCTACCTCGAAGGCTGTGCGAAAGATGTATAACCCGGTGGTCAGGGCCGATTCGGCTGGGCCGCCGGATGTGTCGAAGAGCACCATCATCTCGACAGTTGTGCCCAAGACGCCTGCCGACAGCACCAGCACGATCACGAAGATGGGGCGCAGCCCGGGCAGTGTGATATAGAGAAACTGTGTCCAGCCGCCCGCGCCGTCGATGGCGGCGGCCTCGTATTGTTCGGTGTTGATGTTGTAGATGCCGATTAAAAAGAGCAGGGCCTGATGGCCAAAGCTGGCCCAGATCGTGGCGATCAGCACCGCCCAGAGCGCCCACTGAGACGACCCCAGCCAGTTGGGCGGCTTCTCCACCCCTACCACGCTCTCGAGGAAGTGGTTGAGATAGCCGAACTCATTGTGATAGATGCTACGCCAGACGACCATCGAGACCGAGATCGGCAGGATCACGGGGAGATAGCTGATCACCCGGTAGGCTCCGGCCAGCGCCGGGTTGCGCACCTTGGAGATCATGACGGCGACGAAGAGTGCCAGGGCGATGGTCGCCGGGATGTAGAAGATGGTGAACTTGAAAGCGATGCCCAGGCTTTTCCAAAAGGTCTCATCCTGCGCCATCTCCACGAAGTTGTCAAAGCCGTTGAAACTGGACCAACCGTGGGTTGAAGGGACGATCCAACGGTAGTCCGAGAACGCCATGTAGAAGCCGCGCAAGATCGGCCAGGCTTGAAACAAAAAATAGAGGATCAGGGTTGGCGCTACAAAGACATAGCCCCACAGGTTCCCCCATTTTTGTGAGCGTAGCGTGCGCAGTTGATACCAAAACTCCGCCGAAGTGGAGCGGGCCGGCTTCTGCACGGGCGCTCGTTCGACATCAGGGATACTCGTCATGCTACATACCTCGTCCACAGAACATACGGCAGAATAGATGCCGTCAAAGAGGGTCTATATCCAAAGGTGTTCTACAGGCCAAGGCCGTTCTGCGCCGGGTGACGGCAGCCAGTTCATCGGCTGCCGTCACCCGGCCCTGTCGTTTCAACCTATTTCACCTGCTGCTTCTCGATCTCGGCCTTGGCATCGTCGAGGATGCGCTGCGCGATCTGTTCCGGTGTGATGCTGGGGTCGTCGATGAATTCGACGATGTTCTTGGTGTAGGCGGTGTGCTGGATCAAATAGAAGGTGTTGCGCGGCACGGGCAGCGAGCGCGCCACGTCGTCGCGCATCCCGATCATCCATTTGTACTGTTCGAAGTCTGATTCGACGTTGATGATCTGATCATAGGACGAGTTATAGACGGGGGTCTTGCCCGATTGGATGACGGCTTTCTGGAAGTCGGTATTGGCCGGGCCAAAGGCAAAGACATAGAAGTCGACCACTTCTTGGGGATGGGGCGCTTTGTTGACGACGCCGAGGCCGTTGCCCCAATAGACCGTGCCGGAGCCGCCGCCCGCTTCGAGGGTGGGGATCGGCGATGTGGTCCATTTGTCCGCGCCATGCAGGTTCTGACCCCAAACGCCGCGCGAGCTTTGCGCTTGGACCGAGGCCACCTTACCGCGCTGGAAGGACTCGAGCCAGCCGTCAAAGCCGTGGGGCGGAGTCAATTCCTCCAGGACCATCTTGCGATAGAGGTCGAGCGCGCCGATGGTTTCCGGGGCCATCCAGTCGATCAGCCCTTCATCGGTGTAGGGCTTGGCCATGGCCGATGTCACCATGGCGCCGACGTCTGTCCAAAGCGCACCGGTAAAGGAGGTTGGGATGATCTCCTGGTCTGCGCCCCACTCCTTTACCGTGGTGGCGGCCTCATACCAGGCGTCCCAGGTCTCCGGGCGGCCTTGGATGCCGGCCTCAGAGAAGTAGTCGTTGCGCCAGTTGAAGGTGATGTTTTCAAAGCTGTAGGGGATCATATACAGCTTGTCTTCGTAGCTGGCGTCCTCGCGCACGGTGCCGATCATGTCCTCTTTGAGTACCGTGGCGCCTTCCTCCTGTGAGACGCTGAGCAGATCGTCCATGGGCTGGATCAGGCCGGAGGAGACGTTGGAGACCATGTCGAGGAACGGCGTGATGATGCCGTAGCCGCTCCAGTCTACCTTGCCGGACGCTACTTGGGCGACCAACTTAGTGGTGTCATCGGTCGAGTCGATGATGACCTCCACGTCGTCGCGCTTGCCGTTAAAGGCCTGGGCCATCTGGTCGAACGGCACCTCGGCCACTGCCCATGACGAGAGCATGACACGGACTTGCTTCTTTCCGCCGGTGTCGCTCGCCGGCGCTGCGCCGCCCGAAGGGGCAGCCGCCGGTACGCATGCGGCCAGTGCAGCGCCGGCGACGGTCATGGCTGAGGCTTTCAGAAACTGACGTCGCGAAAGGGTATTCGGCAACATGGGATCTCTCCTGATGGTATGGATATTGGTTTAGGCTGAACCAGACACAAGGAGGCAAAGATAGATTGCGACACACTGTTGAAATGCACTGGTGAAATGCACCGGCGAAATGTACCGGCGAAACGCTTCGCCGGGAAGCTCTGCCGGAATGCGCCGCCAAAACGCAGGTTTGCGCGCCTGCGCCGCGCGAGATGAGCAGGTCTAGCCTTTCACTGTATAGCGGGCCAGGGCCGCTTCGTCCAGCTCCACGCCCAGGCCCGGCTTCTGGGGAACGAGGGCGCAGCCGTCTTCATACTGGATCGGGTCGACAATCAGATCATCTTCGCGCAGGAAGTTGCCGATGATGTCGCTGGCTAGGGTGCAGCCCTGGGCCGCGGCGCAGGCGTGGACATAGGCCATGTCGAGGATGCCCAGGTCTACGCCGGAGCCATGCCAGACCGGTTTGCCTGCGGCGTGGGCCATGGCAGCCATGTTGACAAACTGAACCATGCTGCCGCCCAGGTTGAAGCAGTCGACGCAGTCGGCGCGAATGGCGGCGATGACATCTTGGGGGTTGCCCAGATGGAGCGCCAGCGGGAACTTGAGTTCGCGGCGCATGAAGACATACCAGGCCAGGTCGTCGTGGGGCGTGGGGTCTTCGAAGACCGCGATGTTGTAGCCGTCCAGTTGATGCGCCAGCTCCAGCGCCGCGCCCGGACGGTAGAAACGCAGGTTGGGGTCGATGGTGATCTTCATCTCGGGCGCGATGGCGGCGATGGCCTGGACGCGCTCGACCATCGGGTCTTCGAGCGCGCATTTCATTTTGAGACCCTTGAAGCCCTTGGCCCAGCCCTCCTTGGCCGTTTGGGCGATGTCTTCGGGCGTCTTGCGTCCGCACCAGTAGTCGACCTCCACGCGGTCGCGGTATGCGCCGCCCAGCAACTGATGCACCGGCCAGCCGACCGCTTTGCCGACCAGGTCAAAGATGGCGATCTCGAAGGCATCGTAGGCTGCGTTGGCGGGAATGGGTAAGTGATGTAGGGGCAGCCGCATCGGGTCTGCCCCGCGCAGCGCGGCGGCGGCGGCCTCCACCTCGGCGCGCGAGACCCCGCGATAGGTTTCGCCGATGCCGGTCAGTCCGTCGGCGGTTTGGATCTGAATGATATACTTGGGGACTTCGTCAAACTCCGGGTTGCCCCAGCGCGGGCTGTTGACCGTGCCGGGGCGCATGGGAACCAGAATTGGATGGACAGTGACGCCGGTGATCTTCACTAGACAGTCCTTTGTGCGCGTTGGCAGCGAATGCCTGCGATGTTTAGGAAAGAAAGGGGGTGCTGTGGATACGGATATTGGGCAAGCAAAAGCGACCGGCTGGTCCACCAACCTACGCGGCAGGAAGATGGCGGCAAACGTGGACCGGTATGTCTCATACTAATACGATTGGAAAATGTTGTCAACGCCGTTTTGCCGCTCGGCGGACCGCGACCTAGGGCAAGAATCTATCCGGCGCGAGGGCGCGTCCGGCATCCGCCTGACCGTACGATCTCAGGATCTGCTCGGCGTGATCCAACAGGGTGCAGCGCAGGGCGAGCGGCGCAAGGACTTCGACGCCGCTGCCGCAGGCCAAGAGGCGCTCGCGCGCTTCTTCCAGGGAGCGAAAGGCG
>QEUY01000252.1 GCA_003577365.1 Chloroflexota bacterium
GCCTCGCCCAAGTATTTGGCCACCGTGTCATTGTAGAAACGCGAGCGCATGTCGGGCAGCGGCTTGAGATATTGCACTTCGTTGAGGATCACACTGCTGTAGGGGTCTTCGGCCAGCCCAAGCTCGTCGGCGACTTGGGGCATGCTCGGCAGACCGTGCTGGCCGAAGACCAGTTGGCCCGGCTCGCCGCCGATGTGGCGCAGGAACAGCCAAGCCTGATCTTTGTTCTTGCTTTGGGAATAGATGCCCAGACCGGCCCAGCAGATGGCGTTGGCGCGCTGTTCTTTCTGCGGCAACCCCACGATGCCAAAGTGAAGATCGGGATTCTCCTGATAGTCGCGCAGCGGCCAGCGCCCTGTCCAGTTCATCGCCACCCGGCCTGTCTGGAAGAGGTCTACCCCTTGGAAGGTGGTCTCCACCTCGGTCGGGCTGGGGGAGACGTTGTCCTTAAGATAAAGGTCAGCGTAGAACTGGATGGCCTCGACCGTAGCCGGGCTATTGAGATAGCCCTCGATCTCCGTGCCGTCTTCGTTCATCAAGTCGCCGCCGTTGGAGAAGACGAACGGCTCGATGGCGCGAATCCATTTGCCGGGCAGCACCACGCCATACTGGTCGATGCGCCCGTCATTGTTGGTGTCGAGCGTCAGCTTCATGGCGGTGTCGCGGAACTCTTCCCAAGTCCAACCGTCTTCCGGATAGGGGACGCCCGCCTGATCAAAGAGATCCTTGTTATAGTAGACCACCAGCGGGCTATAGTCCTTGGTCAGGAAGTGGGGTTCGCCGTCCACGACGCCTGTCTGATACAGGCTTTCATAGAAAATGCTAGGATCGAGACCTGGCAGGTTGTCCTGACCTTCTAGGTAGGGGGCGAGGTTGGTGGTGCCGCCGCGCTCGACAAACATGCGCACGTCGCCATCGCCCACCTGAAAGACGTCAGGGGCATCGCCGGCGGCCATCTGCGTCAGCAGCTTGGTGCCGTAGTTATCGGGTACCGGCTCAAAGCTGATCTGAATTTGGGGATATTCCTGCCTGAACTGGTCGATCAACTGGTTCCACAGCTCGGCGGAGTCGCCACTCTCCCAGGTGCCGACGCGGATGGTGGCCGCACCTACCTCTGCCGCTCCTGCTCCTGCCGCCCCTTCCCCTGCCTGGCCGGAAGCTGTCGTGGCTGCGGGCTGTTGCGCCGGAGCCTGGGCCGGCCCCGTACCCGCCACACACGCCACGGCCACAAAGGCCAGCGCCAAGACCAGGACAGCAAAAACGCCTAAGCGGGTAGCTTTCATAAGACTCCTCCTCTCATCTGAAGCGGGCCTATTTGCTGCGGGAAGCATGAGGGATGGTGGGTTGTTGTTCATTCCATTCTGAACACAAAGCAGAGTCGGGGTCTGTAAGCCTGTGTAACATTATTGGACATTGGACTCCTGGTTCCGCTCGGCAGCTTCACCGCCGTGATTTCAGCTTGAGGGCGCGTTCAGCAGGTTTTCACCACCACTTCCACCACCGCTTCCGCCGTCCCACGGCCCTCGCACACGACGCACCGGCCCACGGTAGTCGTCTCCCAGCGCCATGCTGCCGTCTGGCCGTTGAGCGTCACTTCCTGGACCTCGGCATCCGGCGGGAGATAGGCGCCCAGCGTCAGATCATAGTCAGCGCCTGCCACGCGCACGACAAAGGCGTCCCTGCGCCGTTCGACGTTGATCTCAAAGAGATCCTCCCCGATCCGCAGCCGGCGCAGCGCGGCGCGCTCCCAATCATCGGGCAAGTTGGGAACGACGCGCAGCCTGCGCTCCCCGGCGCGCGGCTCGACGCCGAGAAAGAAGCGTACTGCCGGCGCGCTGACGCCCAGCGCCGACCAGAGCTGAATAAAGCACCACTGGTCGGGCAGCGCCTCGCTGATCGCGCCGGGCATGTGATAGGGCAGTGAGCCGCTCAGCGCCCGTATAAAGCGCAGTGCCTGCGTATTACGGCCATAGCGCGCCTCGGCCAGCGCCAGAATGCCTGTGTTGATGCTCATGCAGTTGTGGCGCAAGGGGTGGAGATACATACCCCACTCGCCGCTGAATTCCGCCGACTCAAGCCGCGCAAAGGCGCGCACAGCCTGCTCCGCTGTGGCTACGCCCACCTCCATTGGGCACATGATCACCCAGTGACGCAGCAACCACGGTAGGTCTTCATCTTGTGGAGCACCGGCGCGCCGGGCCAGCGCCGGTTCAAACAAACGGCGGGCGGTCTCGGCCTGACGTCTCTGGTCGGGGTGGGCATCGCCCGCCACGAACCCATCCATTTGCCGGAGCCGATCCTGCACCTCGCGCACGCTGGCGCGCACGTCGGCAAACAGCCCTTCGTCCGCCATCCACCACTCGTCGCGGATGCGCTGGGCCAGGGCTGCGGCCTTGGCGTGCAAGTCCGAAATGAGGGAGGCCTCGCCCATGACCTGCGCCATGTCGGACAGGCGCAGCAGCGCCTCCCAGGTGTAGGCCGCCGGATCGATGCACTCAAAGCCGGCGTGCATCTCCAGCGTCTCGATAATGCTGCGCCCGGCAGGGCACAGATCGCCGTCAGGGTCGCATAGGCCCAGGGCATAGTCCAGAATGCCCGCCTTGCAGAAGGGATACATCTCTTCGAGAAAGGCGCGGTCGCCGCTCCACAGCCAAGTCTGGTGGACGGCGCGGGTGAAGGCCGGAGTCTCGACGAGGTTGCCCGGATTAAAGACCACCCCCGTGGTAGTCAACTCATGGATCACACGGCCTGGTTCGTCGGGGTTATGGCGCAGGCTGGCACGCTGGAGCAGGCGCAGCGTCTCCTTAGCCAGGTCGAACAACCCTGCCTGAAGCATGGGCAAGATCGAATACGCCGTGTCAATGCCGAACCACCAGGGATAGCTGGGCAGCCCGGCCCCAGCGCCGCGTCCCAGTTCCGGCACCTCGCGCGCCAACATCTGGCAGTTGAGCTTGGCCCAGTAGAACGCCTCGTTCAGCGCCATGTCGGGCGTCTCAAGGATGCTCTGTTGGGCGATGCCCTCATAGCGCGCGCGCTTGGCCTCAAATAGCGTCTGATGCTCCCGCCGCAGTCGCCCAAACGTGTGGATGGCAGCCGCCTCCGATTGCGCCGAACCGGCGATCAAGAGCTTCAGCCGCATCACTCCATCGCCCTCGACGGCCAACGCATAGGTAAGCCGGGCCGACGTGCCGCGGCCATGCGTGGGCTGCACCGCCCCTCGATCATCGCCCAGCGTATGCCGGAGCGGGGCGATGGGCGCGCCGACGACGGCAAACCAGGGGTTCTCGCCATCACGAAAGACGACACAGCCCTCGCGCGCGTCGAAGCGCGCCGTGTCCTGTGCGTCCTGCATACCCACCCGCTCGCCCAGCCAGGCGGGGCGCAGGTCGGAGCGGAACAGTACCTCTGCCTCCAGGGCGCTGGCTCCCTGCGCGTGGGAAGATGGAGCGAGTACCTCGATCTCGACGATCAGGGCCTCGACGCCATCGGGCGCGAAGTCGCGCCGGACGACGCGCAGCGGCCCGATCCGGTAATCAAACTCGGTGTAGCCGGGGTAGACGCGGCAGGCGTCCGCCTCCATCAACCAGGTCGTCACGTCAGCGCCCGCCGGTCGCAGCGCGATCCAAAAACCATCGAGCAGCTTGATAGGATGGTCCCACACGCCGCCCATCTCGTGGGGAACATGGCCGCTCCAGGGGTCGGGGAAGAGACCGTTCTGCGTCGAGATACAGTAGACGCGGTCTCCGGCGCTGACTACGGGATCCGCCAAACGAAGGTGTTTCTCAGCGTACATCATGGGTTCCAGTATAGAAAGGCGCGTAAGGGTTGTCAAACAGGGTGGCGCTCCACACGATAGTGAACGGTTCAGCGGCGCACGACGAGGATCAAGTCCAGCGCCGAAGCGGGCGCCCAGACTTCGCCGGCGCGGCCCGCGATCTGGCGCACGTTGGCCGCGGGGCCGGGCAGCGCGAAGCTTTCGAACTGCTCGGTCGTGGGGTCAAAGCGCACCAGCGTATTGCTGCCAAAGTCGCTCAACCAGACCTGGTCCTGCTCGTCCACATAGACGGCATAGGCGCTGGGCTTTGCGCCGGGCAGCTTCCATTCGCGCCAGCTTTGCGCCGCCGGGTCATACAGCCCCACCTGGCCCGCGTTCCACTCGCTCACCCAGATACGCCCCTGGCTATCGGACCAGACGCGCCGCGCGCCCTGCCCTGGCGTCGGCGGGTCGATCGGCGTGGCCGCGCCGCTGACGGGGTCAATATGGGCGATGTGGCTGTGGCCCAGCGACGCATAATAGACCTCGCCCTGCGGCGTGGCCGTGATGCCATACGGCCCGCGGCCGCGCGGCGCGTCAAAGACCTCCACCTGGCCCGACGCAGGGTCGAACTTTCCATAGAGGCCCTGCTGGCCGGTGAACCAGAGCAGGCCCTGCCCGTCGAAGACCGCCGTGTTGAGATCGGCCTTAGGCGTCCCCTCTGGCAGCGGATAGACCGTCACCTCTTCGCTTGCCGGGTCGACGCGCACAATAGCGTTCAGCCCGCTGTCGGTGACCCAGGGCGCGCCGTCCGGCCCGACGATCACGCCGTGCGGCTCCGCGCCCTGGCCCAAGGCGATATGACGCGTCTCGCCGGTCGTGGGGTCCAGCCTGCCCAACTCGCCGCTGGCTTGGGCCGTGTACCAGACCACGCCGCCATTGGGGTCGGGCGCGACATCGTGCGGGTGCGAGCCGGGCGGGACCGGATACTCTTGGAGCGTATAGCCGCTGGACTCTGATGCCGATGTCGCGTTGGCGGCAGCACGTGGTGTGGACGGGGCTGTTACCGGCGCCACCGCACAGCCGGCCAGCAGGCCCAATGCCATTGCTAGGCAGCCCGCAAAATGCTTCCCAGCCATGTGTCTCTCCTTTCCCAAAATCGCTTGACCAAGAGGCGAAACATTTGGCGCACCGCTGCCGTCTGCTAGATAGCGGATTGATCTTACTGCACAACGAGGAGGAAACATGTTTCGGTGCATCCAGTTTGCCCACCCCCGGCGGTGCATGCGGGCGCTGATCCTCGCCCTGCTGGCGCTCGCCGTCGCCCTGACGGCCACTGCGGCGCTGCCCACGGGTGTCTATGCCCAGGCCGGCGAAGAGGCCGGCGCGCTGCGTCACGGCCAACCGGCCAACACCACCGTCTATGTGGTGCAGCGCGGCGACACGCTCAGCGCCATCGCGCGGCGCAACCAGACGACCGTGGCCGCGCTCCTGGCGCTCAACCCGCAGATCCGCAACCCCAACCGGCTGTATGTGGGGCAGCGCATCTGGATCCCGGTGGCCGCACCGCAGCCGCCCGCCGATTTTACACGCAGCAAAATCTTCCTGATTGCGCTGGAGGACGGCGGCGCGTCGGGCAAGCCCATCGGCTGCGGTGACAGCGTCGTGCCGGTGACGGTGGAGATCGCGCCCACGCGCGCCATCCTGCGCGGCTCGCTGGAAAAGCTGCTCGGTCTGCACGATGCCTACTATGGCGAGTCGGGGCTGTACAACGCGCTCTACCAGTCGCAGTTGAGCATCGCCGACGTGCGGATCGAAAACCGCGTCGCCATCATCAGCCTGACCGGCCAACTGGTGCAGGGCGGCGTCTGCGATACGCCGCGCATTCAGGCCCAGTTGGAGCAGATCGCGCGGCAGTTCTCCACGGTGGATCGGGTAGTGATCTACATCAACGGCAGCCTGTTCCCCGGACGCAACTAAACTCTTCTCGAACCTGTTCTCACATGGTGTGTAAACCGCCTGCCCAGGGGCCATCTGCGTCCTGGGCAGGCGGTTGCTTTGGAGCGGGCGCGCAGTTCGCCGCTGCGCGCCTGGTTCATTCTGCCCAGTGGGTCTATAATGGCCTCCCCAACCATCGATGCACCTACAATGCCGGAAGGCTGTGCAGGCGCAGCGCTTTCGGCGACGCAGCTGGAGGTAACCCGTGCCGCCAATCGCCCATTGGCCCTATCAATCGACCTTATCGCGGCTGTTGCTGGCGCTGGCGATCGGCCTGTTCGTCGGCATCGAG
>QEUY01000253.1 GCA_003577365.1 Chloroflexota bacterium
GGTGAGCCAGAACCTGGCCGCCATGCGCGTGCGCCATCTGCTCTCGATGTCCACCGGCCATGATGTGGACGCCACCGGCCCCGCCACCGAGGACCCGGACGGCAACTGGGCACGCGGCTTTCTGGCCCAGCCGGTGACGCACGAACCGGGAACCTATTTTGTCTATAACAGCGCCGCGACCTACATGCTCTCGGCCATCATCCAAAAGCTGGCGGGCATGACGCTGCTCGACTATCTGACCCCGCGGCTGTTCGAGCCGCTGGGCATCGAAGGCGCGACCTGGCAAAGCTGCCCGCGCGGCGTCAACGCCGGCGGCTGGGGGCTGGCGATCAAGACCCAGGACATCGCCTGCTTCGGCCAGCTCTATCTAGACCAAGGCCGCTGGCAAGGCCGGCAGATCGTGCCCGCCGCCTGGGTGGCAGAGGCGACGGCCAAGCATGCGAACAACGACAACGACCCCAAGCGTCCGCTAGACTGGAAACAGGGCTATGGCTATCAGTTCTGGCGCTGCCGTCACAACGCCTATCGCGGCGACGGCGCGTTCGGCCAATACTGCGTGGTGATGCCCGACCAAGGCGCGGTGCTGGCGATCACCAGCGGCGTGCCCGATATGCAGGCCGTGCTGAACCTGGCCTGGAAGCATCTGCTGCCCGCCATGCAGGACGCGCCGCTGCGCGAAAACAGCAAAGCGCACAAGGCGCTGCAGAAGCGGCTGGCGGGTCTGGCGATCTGCCCGCCGCAGGGCGAGGCGACCTCCCCCTTGGCGGCGCAGGTGTCGGGCAAGACCTATCGCTTTGGCAAAAACAAACAGGGGGTCCGCGGTCTGCACTGCGAGTTTAGCCGCAAAGGCGCGGTGCTAACGATGCAGACCGCCGACGGCGAGGATCGCATCGAGCTGGGGCATGGCGACTGGAAGCCGGGCACGGCGCTCTTTGACCGTGGCGAGACCCGCCCGGTCATGGCCGGCGGCGCGTGGACCGCGCCGGATACCTACACGGCGCAGCTTTGCTTCCACACCACGCCCTTCATCACCACCACGACGCTGCGCTTTGAGGGCGATACGGTGCGCTATCAATCTCAGGTCAACGTGAGCTTTGGGCCAAAGCGCCGTCGGGCCTTGACGGGCAAACAGGAGTAGACACCGGCCAGGGTAAGCGCAGGCCATCCCTGCCAAAACAGCTTGGCAACGCAGGTAAGCGGTGTTGCCAAGTTGTTTTTCAGGTTATACATAGACGCGGTCATTATCACAAAGGCGCGGTGACAAGATGGGATGGGATGTGAGCAAGCCATGGTATCATGGCTCGCCTACGAAGCTGACATGGCTGCGCATCGGCAGCACGATCACACAAGACCGCGACCTAGCGCGGGTCTTTTCGCATAAACCAACCTTGGTATACCAAGATGTTGATGCAGCAGGGCAGCGTATCCTCAAGCACAATGGGATGCAGCCGGGCTATCTCTACCGGCTTATAACGCCGCTCGGCGCGGCGGAGATTGAGCCACATCCAACGAGCACGATGGAGGCCGGTCAGGAATGGTTAACGCAGTGTGAGCTTGAGGTTGAGCTAGTGGAGCCAACCCTTGTTGATGCCGCGGAAGTCCTGAGTGAAGCAGAGGTCGCCGCCCTGTACCGATGGGCGGCAGAGCAACGCACGACCTGAGGGTGATCTCTCAAGCACCCCAGAAGAGGTATCTTCCAGAAAACGAGGACCTTCCTGAAAGACATCGGATCACTCACGCCCCGACCGCGGCCAGGCACATCTGCTCGAACTGCGCGGCGCTGCGCGTCCAGGAAAAATGCTGCGCGGCAAAGGCGCGACCCTGCGCGGCCAAGCGCGCCTGTTCCTCCGGGCGCTGCAGCAGATCGGCCACACGCCGCGCAAAGCCTTCGTCCTCGTCGGCCACACAGACCGGCGCCTCCACGCCGTCGCCCACACGCAGCCCTTGGGCTGCAATCGACGTGGTGACAATCGGGATCTCCATTGCCAACGCTTCCTGCAGCTTGTTCTGCATCCCCGCCCCAAAACGCAGCGGCGCCACAAAGACCGCGGCCTGCTCCAGATAGTCGCGCAGGTCTTCGACAAAGCCGGTCACGGTCACGTCGGGGTGCGCCTGCGCCCGCTGCACCAACGCCGGGGTCGGGCTGCGCCCCGCCAAGATCAGCCGCACATCGGGGACCAGCAGGCGCAGATGCGGCAGAATGTTGTCGACCAGGCGCAGCGCGGCGTCCTCATTGGGCGAATAGTCCATCACACCGGTAAAGATCACGGTGTTGGGCTGCGGCGCACGGCTGCGCCGCGTCCAGTAGTCGATATCCAGCCCGTTGGGGATGACCGCAGCGTCGCTGTTTGGCCCCAAGATCACATCACGGTCGCGCTGCGAGATAAAGGCCACCTGCCGCGTCGCCTGCACCATCTTGCGTTCGACACGGCGCACCTGGAGATAGCGCAGCCCCAGCGCCGCCGCCATCACGGGGTTGACATGCTGCATTTTGGTGCGGATGCGAAACGAGGTGGCGTCGCAGAAGTCGACCACCATGGGCAGGTCGTGCCAATCCTCGACGGCGCGATAGCAGTCCTTGCCGTGAAAGAGCAGCACGTCGAACTGTGCGTCGCGCGCCAGGCGGCGCAGGGTCTGGCGCATCTGCTCCACGCTGCGGCGCAAGCCGATCTGCTGGGCCAGCGGGCGACCGACCAGCGGCAGCCGCTTGGCGATGGCCTGCCCCGCCGATGCCGTCGAGCCGTTGGTCTTAAAGATGATGACCTGTTCGGTGATCGCCTGCATTTCGCTCAGCGCAACTTCCTTGATCGGGGCACGCTCCAGCGTGAGCAAGGTGATGGCGTGGCGCTTGGCCAGTTCGCGCAGGATATAGTAATGGCGGTAGGAGCCGCGCAGCGCCGGGTGTTGAAAGGTCGGGGTGATGTAGAGAATTTTCATGCGCTTGTCCATGTGTGCATCTGGAGGCGCAGAACCGGCAGCGAGGTGTTGTGCCCCACGTTGATGCGGCGCAACTGCAGCCGGTCGGCGGTTTTCAGATCGTTGATGCCGTGTCCGGTGAGAAAGGCGAGCACAAACCCCGCCTGCCGCAGCACCTGCACCACCTCGGCATTAGCCCCGCCGCTCGGATAGGCAAAGATGGGCAGGGCCGCGCCGGTCTCACGTTCCAGGTCGTGCAGCGAGTCGAGCGCCTCCTGGCGCATGGCGTCGGGCGCGACGCGTGTCATCAGCGGATGGTTGCGCGTGTGCGCGCCCAGCGTCACCCCCTCTCGCACCAGCCGGCGCAGCGCGTCCCAGCCCAGCACCGCCGCCGGCGGGGGCGGCGTCCCCAGGGATTGGCAGACCTGCTCGACCCACTGCATGGCTTCGGCGTGGGGCAGCGTCTTGACGTGGTCGCGCAAGTGGCTAAAGGCCTGCTCGCGCTGCGCCGGGGTCTTGAGCGAAAACCGGCCTAGCGGCGACGACACCGCCTGGTCACTATCGGCCTGGGCCAGCGCATGGTAGAGGCGATCCCACCAGAAGACGCGTTCGGGGTGGTCGGGAAAGGCCGTGGGCACAAAGAGCGTGGCAGGCAGCCCCAGCCGCCGCAGGATCGGCCAGGCGTTTTCGGCAAAATCGACATAGGCGTCGTCAAAGGTGATCAGGAGTGAGCGCGGCGGCAGCGGCTCCCCGTCCACATAAAAACGCAGCAGGTCGGGCATCCCAATCACATTGTACGCCGCGGCCACATAGCGCATCTGCTGCTCAAAATCGCGCGGGGTGACCATAATACGCGGGTAGACTCCGGCAGTGCGCGCCAGGTTTTCCACGCGGTGATAGGTCAAGACGCGCAGCAGATCCGCCTGTTCCCCTTGCCTGCGCTCCAGGAGGGATAGAAAATGGGTGAAGGCGGGGGTATTGATCGCCCGCCGGGCGGCGTTTTTCAGGGTTTTCTGAATGGTCATCGTGGGGGTCTGGGTCAATTCTCGTTGGCTTTGCGATACAGCTTGCGCGCGATCTTGGCGATCTCCGCCAGGCCGGGCCGCGGGTCGTGCAGCGATACGATGTCGAACCGGTGGCGTGGGTTAAAGAGATTGAGAAAGGCCTTCAGCGCCTCCCGCCGAGGGGGCATCTCCACAAAGGGATAACGCTGTTTGCCCACCAAAACGGTGAGCATCCAGCCGATATCCAACTCCAGGTTGCGCGAGCACACGCCCGCGGCATACTCCATCGCCGGCGCGGCAGGCGGCGAGGACGGCTCCGCCAAGTAGAGTTCCGCCAGCCGCCGCGGGAAATCCATACCGCTGTGGACGGCGAGCGGCAGCGACCCCCAGACGCGGCCGTTGATCTCCATCAACTTGGGGCCGGCCTCGCCCACCTTGAACTCCACCATCGCCAGCCCCGTCCACCGCAGATGGCCCAAGAGCCGCCGCGCATAGTCGTACATCTGCGGGTCCAAGGGGACGCCCTCGCGAAAGGTGCTGACGCCGCCGGTGAGCGGCACTTCGCGCAGCCGCTTGTGCTGGAATGCGGCAAGCGGCTGCCCGCGGTCCAGCAGCAGTTCGACGCCGTAGCCCACCCCGCGGTGATACTCTTGCAGCAAGACCGGGCAGACCCCCTCATAGCGCCGCATCTGGGCCGCCAGGTCGCGGGCGTCGGTGGCGTAGGAGACCTTAAAGGCTGCGATCCCCCCCGCCTGCTCCTGATAGAGCCGTGAAAGCTGCGGCTTGACCACCACCGGCCATGCAAACGCCTGCGCCGCCTCCACCGCCTCTTGGGCAGTATGCACCCAGCGCGTGGCGGGGATGGGGACGCCCAACTGCTCGGCCAGCGCCAGGGTCTTATTTTTGTCCATCGTCGCCAAGAGCGCGCCGGTCTCCGGCAGGGCCAGCTTGCAGCGCCGTTCAAACTCGGCGCGCCGGGAGAGAATAGGCAGGATCACATTGTCGGTCACCGGGATCACCAGGTCGATGGCTTGTTCGGCGATCTGGCGTAACAGCGCCTCGGCAAACGCCTGCGGCTCGGCCTCCGGCTGCGGATAGACAAAGCGCCGGTGCGCATAGCGCGAGCGAAACCCAGGGCTGTGCGGGTCCGCGTCGGCGGCGATCACCATCCAGCCGCGGCGGCCCAGGCTGCGGATGATGGAGATGGCGCTGCCGCGCCCGGCGTCGGTCACCAGAATGGTGTGCCCGCCCGGCTTGGCTTGACTCATCTGCGCCTCGACCATATGAGCAGCCGGAGCGCCGCCCGGGGTTTCAGCCACAGTCTCGGTCGTGTTCTCAGTCGCAGTTTCGATCACGGTAATGCGTCAGTTCCTGTCAATTGGCGGCGGCGCGTCTAGTGCTCTTGGTAGCCCAAGTCGCGCAGCCGCAGGCTCAGTTGATCCGGCTCATCCGCCGTCAGGGCATTGGTCGCCATATCCAGCGACGCAGAGGCCGCCCCGTAGAGTTCATCCAGGCGGGCGCGCATCTTGCGGACGGTATCCGGCTGGTGGCCGGCCAGGTTGGCGCGTTCCGCCGGGTCTTGCTTCAGGTCATACAGCTCCTCCGGCAGCGCCTGGTTGCTCCAACTGCGCACATATTTGTAGCGTTCGGTGCGGACGCTGGCGAGCCAGAAACGGGGTTCGACCATGCCGTGCGCGCCGCTGGCCTGGGTGTAGATGGCACGTTCGGGCCAGGTCTGGCTGGGCTGGCGAATATAGGGCATGAGATCGATGCCGCTCAGGAGCGGCAGCGGGTCTAGGTCGAGCGCGGCCAGCAGCGTAGGCACGATGTCGACATGGCTGGTCAACCCTGTCACTTCCAGCCCGCGTGGGAAGACCCCCGGCCCATAGAAGATGAGCGGGACATGGATCAGCGAGTCGTAGACATGAAAGCCATGGCCCTGCCAGGCGCGTACAAAATCGCTCTCGCGCCGCCGCACAAAATGCGCCGTCTTGAGCAGGGCCGCGTTGGCCGCGCCGCGCAGATGCATGAGGGCGCGCGAATGGCGCTTGAGCCAAGACGTCCACTGCTTCAGCCCAAAGACCAGTTCATTGCTCTTGGTGTCTGCCAGATATTCGCCGTAGTCGCCGGTCAAGACGATGATGGTCTCTTCGCCCGCCGCCTCCAGGATATGGGCCAACTGACGGTCGAGCGACGAGACGGCACGGGCATAGGAGTGCTGGCCGAACTCGGCGCGGTTGTGCTCAGCGGTGATGCGCCGCGGGTGGTGCAGTTCCCAGAGATGCAAAAAGCCAAACCAAGGCCGCGGCAGATCGCCGCGCAGCTTGGCGACCAGCCGGTCGCCAAAGCCGGTGTCCAGCCAGTCTGCATAAGGGCGGTGGCGGTAGCTGTCGAAGCCACGGCTCAGCCCCGTCGCCGCTTCCAGCGGGCCGGTCGTCTCGGCCCAGGTATGATAGCCATGGCGCTTCAAGACCTCCGGCAGCGTGGGCAGGCTGGGGCGCAGTTGCCCGCTGACAGGCGTGTTGATGCCATGCACAAATGGGTATGCGCCGGTCAGGATGCTGGTGGCGCTGGTGGTGGTGGTGGACGCGGTCGAAAATGCCTGAGTGCAGACTACCGCCTGGCGGCGCAGACGGTCGAGCGTTGGCGTTTCGCAGCGGCGCTGGGTTCCCCAACAATGATCGGCGCGCAGCGAATCTACCATGATGAACAGGACATTGCGTTTCATCGATGCCTCCCGGCAACTCCCCCAAAATGCTGTGACCGCCGGCAGCGGTCGCAACACACCCACCTAGTTTCGCTAGGCCGCCGCTCAGACCCGACGCGGGGCAGCCGTGCGGAAATTCGCGCGGAAATTCGTGACGAGATCGGTCACTTCCTGCACCACGCGATCTTGTGGCTGCGTCGCATCGACGGTGACGAAATTCGGCACCAGCTCGCGAAGCTGCAGATACTCCTGCCGCCGGTGCTCCATCGTTTCCAGCGTGCCTTCCTGTTTGCGCGCCATCAAGACCTCGGCGGGCGCGTCCAAAAAGATCACCAGATCGGGTCGGGGGTAGAAACGCTCCAGCATCTGCCCGTGGATGCGGCTGCTCCACAGGCGATTTTGCGGGCGGTCGGCCACGTCATAAAAATAATAGTCAAAGAGAAAATGACGGTCGAAAAGCACAATATAGCCGCGGCGCAGGTAGTACCACACGATCCCCTGCCGGTACCACTCTTCGCCGACTTGGTTGAGCATACGCAGGCCGGATTTGATCTCGGCTCTCAGCCGTTTCAACCCGCCTTTGGGGGGCGCTTTGACCTGGCTTGGGTCACGCGGCCCGGCCATGCTCAGGGGGCGGCCGCGCGCCCGCTTGAGCGCATACCACAGGCGCGTGGTCGGCAGCATGACATTGCTGGCTTCGGGGTTGATGCCCAGATAGACATATTTGATACGGAGCTGCGGGGCCTGGGCCAGATAGCGCCCTACGGTCGTCTTGCCTGCGCCATCGGCCCCCACCAAAGCGACTGTAAACATAGCTCTCATCCGGTCGTTGCAAAACCCGCTCAATAGCGGGATAGGGTTCGGTTTGCGCGGCGGGTCATTTGGCGGCGGCCAGCCCCGAAGCCGCTTGGCTCCACCGGCGGGGCTGCTCGCCCGACCACGCCAACTGCGGCGCGTGTGTGACAGCCTCTTTCCACAGCGCATAGAAACGGTTGGCGCGCAGCCAGGCCGCCGTGCCGGCGGGCAGGTCAGCAGGCTGACCAGCGTGCGCAGCCAGCAGAGCACAAAAAGCGGCGTCAGCGCCCGGTCGGGCAGATGCAGCCGCTGCGCATAGCGTGCGACATAGGGCCGCGCCCATGCCTGATCGCCCCAAAAGGCCGCCCGGAAGGAGGCCAGCATCTGGTCCGTGCGCCGCGCTTTGGCCTGCGCCAGCGCCACATAGGTCAGAAAAAAGAAAAGGTCGCAGGCAGGCATCCCATAGGGCTGTGCGGTCTCCCAATCCACCACCCCAAGCTCGCCGCTCTGGAGCAAGAACAGGTTGGGGTGGCTCAGGTCGCCATGTTCAAAGACCGGCGGCAGCGCCATCTCCGCCAGTTGCGCCAGCCAGCTCCAGGTCGCCTGGAGCAGCGTCTCCTCTTCGCCGGTGAGCGGGAAACGTTCGGCCAAGTAGCGATAGGGCGCTTCGACCAGCCGTGCAAAGCGGTCCAGTTGCGGCTGTCCTGCCGGCGCGGAGGGCCGCGCCGCGGGCCACTGCACCTGCGCCAGCCAGTCGACCACCGCCGTGCAGCTGCGCGACCGCGCGCGGCGCACAAAGGCCGGGTCCAGCGGCTGCCCTGCCAGCGCAGTCTCAATCAAAATGGCGCGGTCGTGGAACGGCTCGAACGCCACCAGCGCAGGCACAGAGGCCCACTCGCCCCCGCGCAGGGTCTGCAACAGGCGCAGATGGGCGGCCTCCTGCTCCAGCCGCGTGGGGCGGTCGGTCAGGCGCGGCGCCTTCGCCACCAGCGCCGGGGTCGATTGCCCCTGGGCGAAGATCAGAAAGATCACATGGCTGGAGGCGCGGAAACGTGGCGTCAAGAGGGTATACGCCATCTCCCCGTCGAGACCATAGCGCCCCAGTTGGAGCCGCTCGCGGTTGTCATAGAGGAAGGCCAACAGCGCGTTCATCGCAAACCACCGTTTAAGCTGCGATCCAAGCCAGGATCCAAACTATCGTTGCCGGAGGGTCGCTGCGCCACGATACCCAGGTAGGGGATGATGTCGTGCGCCAGGCGGCTGCGCGCCAGCCGCGGCAGCAGCCGGCCCACCCCCCAGCGGTTGAGCCGCGCCCCCTCGAATTGCGCCACAGTCGCCAAGTGGGCGACCGGGATGATCTTGGTGCACGCCGCAAAATTGGGCCAGATCCAATAGGCGGCGACGTTCGCCAGGCCCACCCGCCGCAGCGCAGCCAGCCGCCGGGTCAAGCGGCCGCGGGTCTCTAGATACAGCGTGCCACCAGGCCGGAGCAGCGCCGCCGCCTGGCGCAGCGTGGCCTCGAACGCGCCCGCCGCGGGCGCGTGGGCCACGACCAGGCCATACGCGTCCGGTGATCCGGGCAGGGCATTTTCCGCGCCGGACGACGCCGCCGTCCAGAGATCTACCTGCGCCGCCAAGAGTTGGAGAGCCTCGATCAATGCGGGCTGCGCTGCGCCCACATAGGCCACGCGCCCCAACGCAGGGTCGGGCAGCAGAAAGCGCCAGTCGAGCCGCCGCGAGGCCTGCAGGCGGGCGTCGGCATCCGGCGAACGGCCAGGGCCTGCATGAACAGGGTTGGTATGAACGGGATGGACAGCCAAGCGTGTGTCGCGCATAGTACCATTCACTGAATAGCAATCGATAAAGTCACAGGATAACCCCGCCTAACTACTATAGATACGGCACAACCGCCTCATAGAGCGCGGGGATCGAAACCGGATAGGGATGATAGAGCGCATAGGCCGGTTTGCGCGCCAGCGCCTGCGCCAGCAGCGCCGCCTGCCGCTCCTCGGCCTGCTCAATCACCGGGTTGCACGCCGACGGAAAGGCAAAACGATATTTGTAATAGGCCGCCATAAAGTCCAGCCGCTCGGCCTGGAGCGAGAAAAGCATCCGCTGCGCCACCTCCTGCGCGTCGATCGGTTCGACCCGCACCTCAGGCGAATCGTGGCTGGCGACAAACAGCACCTTGTCCAACGTGGTCGCCAGCGGCCCCAACGTTTGGTTAAACAGCCGTTGAGGTGCGATGTCGACGTGCAGTTGCTGTTTGATCAGCGGCGTTAACCGGCGCATCAACTGTGTAGGCGTGCCTAGCTGCGGGCGTCCGGCGCGCTCGGCAGAACGCGCCATGAGCTTGAGCAAGCGCAGCCGCATCTGCTCCTTGCGCCCGATTCGCTCCCGGCATTGGGGTAGATCGTGCAGATGCCAGTCCCAGACGCGGATCGGCTCCGGGATGCCGCAGAGACGCACGCCGTTGACGCCCTCCGCGGGGCGGATGTAGACCCACTCGTCGCCCACATAGTCGGCCCCCTGCGCCATAAACGCCAACAGCGTCTCGGTCTTGCCCCCCTTCGACCAACCGGTGGTCAGGATGCCCTGGCCCTGATAGCTGAAGGCGGCGGCGTGCATCGGCAGCACGCCCTTGCTCAGGGCGACCAGGTTGATCATGGCGATCAGCAGCGGTATGGCGGGCAGCCCATGCTCGCAGACGATCTCCGCCGGCTCCACCCCCACCTGCGCCAGTGGGATCTGCACCCGCGCTTGGGCCTTGTGTTTGCTGCGCAGCACCAAAAAGGCGTCGCCGGCAAACCCGGCGTCGTCGACGCCGATGTAGCGGATGGGCGACGGCAGTGGCAGCCGG
>QEUY01000254.1 GCA_003577365.1 Chloroflexota bacterium
TACAAGGCAGATGCCTCGTAGCTGACCGGCACTGGGCAAGCGCCGGTCAGCTTTCGTGGGTCACCTTTCCACAAGCCCCGTTGTATAGGGCCTCGTTCTTTAGCCCGGAGGCTTTAGCGCCGGGCGGACGTGCGATAGCGTTCGGCCCATTCGCCGCCCGTCCACGATTGCATCCGCTCCGGGGTGATGGTGATCAAGAGGCGCGGGCGATCCAGCGTCTGCGCGGCATAGCGCGGCCCGTCCGGCCCCATATAGCGCCGTGCCATCGACTCGATCATCGTCTGCAGCCGCGGCGTCTGGCTGGGGATGGCCGGCCCCAGCGTCATCTCGGCGCGGCCCTCCACCAAGACGCGCGTATGCTCCAGGTGAATATCGTCGGCGATGTGCAGCGCCACCGCCGGGTTGGCGCGCAGATGCGCCACATAGTCGGAGTGTTCGCGCGCCACCACATAGAAACAGCCGTGCGCCGCGTCATATTCATACCAGACCGGCACGACATAGGGCCGGTTCTCTGGCGTCACCGTGGCGAGGCGCGCGTTCCAGGCCTGCGCCAAGAATTCGTCCAGTTCCTCGGCGTCCAGCTTGCCGGTCTTCTCCGGCGGCACATAGCTTAACAGCGCGGTCACCATCATCCCCTCCAGTCCTATCAGTGCGGTATGCGGCTGTGACGGTCTATTGCCAATGCGGGGGCAGCAGCGGCTCGCCCAGCCCATAGCGCTCGGCCTGCCAGCGCGCCCGCTGCACCCCATCCTGATAGCTGGAATGGGCGGAGACATACTGTTCCGGCGCGCGGCCAAAGGCGGCGGCCAGCGGCGCGATCACCTCCGGCGTGAATAAGTCTTTCTCGTTGCCCGTGACCAACGTGGTCGCCGCCTGCACCTGCGGCGCAAAGTGCAGCGGGTTGAAATAGCTCAACGTGCGCCACATCGCCGCGGCCTGATCCGGATAGGCGCGGGCATAGTCGTTGAGTTCCTCCAGCGGGTAAGCATTGGTGCGCGGGGCCAACTGCTCTGCGCCATAGAAGAGCGTGGGCGTGGTTTGGTGCGCGGGGCCAACTGCTCTGCGCCATAGAAGAGCGTGGGCGTGGTATGTACCGAGTCCACCTGGGGCCGCAGCGCCGCCGTGATCAACGCCAGGTCGTCGCCCACCACCGAGATACGCGACGCGTCCACTTCGGGCCGGTCGACCAGAAAGTCGATCACCCGGCAGCAGTCCGCCACAATGCCGCGGTAGATGTAGCGCAGCGGGCTGTCGATCCCGCTGGTGAGCAGCCCCGGATAGGCGGCGGCAAACGGTTGGTCGGCCAGGCGCTGGCCGCGGTGGCGCAGCGCCACCGTCACATACTGCCGGCGTTCCTCATAGGGCGCAATATGCACCACGCTGCCATAGCCGCCGATGTGATAGTTGACCGGGAAGGGGCCGTCGCCCTTGGGGATCGAATAAAAAGCAAAGATGCGGTAGGGGCCGATGCTCGTCAGCCGCAGGTCATAGACGTCGCAATGCTCGTTGGAGCGCAGCGCGTTGTGCGTCAGTTCCGGCGCAGCGGGCAGCGCCGCCAGTTCAGCCATCACCGCAGACCAATAGGCCGCAAAATCGTCCGGGGCGGGCGTGAGAGAAAAGCTCATAGATCGGCTCTCAATCATGTGAGACGGGCTTGCCGTCGGCAGAGGAGGTGACGACCGCGGCGGAGCGCAGCCGCTCGTCAAAGAACTGGTTGATGATCGCGCCATGCTCGTAGGCGTTCGAGTCGTGGCCGTGCCCCACATAGGTATAGAGCTGCTTATCGCCGGAGCCGATCCGCCGATAGACCTCATAGCCGGTCTCCGGCGGGCAGACATCGTCGTTCAGCCCGATATTGACGATGATCGGGCAGCGGATGCGGTCGACGAAGTTGTGACAGTCGAAATAGGCCAGCGTCTGCGCCACTTGCTCGCGCTGCTCTGGATGCAGCCGCAGATAGTCGTTGATCTCCTCGTAGGGGTTGGAGTGGGTCAATTGGATGGCGTCCATCATCCCGGCTAGATAGGGCGCTTGCGCCGAGGCCGCCGCTACCTCCGGGCGCATGGATGCGGTCAGCAGCGTGAGCGCGCCGCCCTGGCTGCCCCCCTGAATCCCGATGCGCTTGCCGTCCACCTCCGGCTGGTCGAGCAAGAAGTCGATCACGCGCCAGGCATCCACATAAAAACCGCGATAGCTGTAGGTGTTGCGGTCGAGGATATTGTGGGTCAGCAGCCCCGGATAGCCGGGGTTGAACTGGCGATTGCTGCGCAGCTTGCCGCGCGGGGCCGCGCCAAAGGTAGCATAGCCGCGCAGCGCATAGGCCTTGGGCAGCGCCGGCTCGCTGATATAGCCGGGGTAAAAGACCATGGCGGGCAGCGGTGCGGACCGCTGCCGCGGCAAACAATACCACCCGGCGATGCGCACATGGTCGAGGCTGTCGTAATGTACCTCAAAGACCTCGACCTCCGGCGTCGAGCGCAGCGGGACGGGCGTCACCTCGGCGTTGAGGGGGATCTTGGCGGCCTCGGCCAGCACATCTTCCCAAAAGGCGTCGAAGTCGGGCGGTTTGACCACACAGGTGCCATAGTCGGCGGGGTTACGGGCACTCATACGCGATGCGTACTCCTTATACAAAGTGTTATACATACAAAGTGTTATACAAGGTGGGTTTATATTGGCTCATCTCGTAACGGGCGGCCACAGGGGGCCGCATCCTACGGTCATACACATGGTAGAGACAGGCCCCGTGCTTGTCCGGGCTTGACTAGGCAGGTTGGCGCGCCGCCAGCAGCGCGCTGACATGCTGCAGCACGATCTGCTCTTCGCCTTCGTGGAGGGTGTAGGGGTTGAGATAGAAACTGTCAGGGCCATCGGGCACGACGGCGATCGACGGGTCGCCGTTGAGCAGGCGCTCCACGACCTCCTCGGCGTTCAGCCCGACCTGGGCCGCGTCCAGCGTGACGCGGGCGCGCGGCACCGGCTGGCCCGCGCCGTTGGGGAAGGAACGCTCGGCGCGCACACCCGGAATTCGGTTGAGCGCCGCACACCACTCCGCCACCATCTGTTCATGGCGGGCGGCGCGGCCCTCATGATCCAGGCCCAGATACCACTGCACCGCGGCCAAGATGCCGACCATCTCTTCTTTGCCCACCTTCATGGGCCGGCAGATGCCGCCGTTGGGGTTGCCATGCAGCGCGCAGGCCGCGATCAGATCCTTGCGCCCCAAGATCAGCCCCGACGACTGCGGGCCGTGCAGGTCCTTGCCGCCGGAAAAGACCACCAGGTCGGCCCCCATCTGCGTAAAACGCCACAGGTTTTCCACCGGTGGCAGTTGCGCGGCGGCGTCGACCAAGACCGGCACGCCGTGGGCGTGCGCCACCTCGATAAAGGTCTCCAGCGGCAGATCGCCTTTGCCCGTCATCCCGGCCTGCGTCCAGAACGCCAGCGCCGTGCGTTCGGTGATGGCAGCTTCCATCTCCCAGCGCGCCGTGTGCAGCGCGCTGCCGATCTCCACCAGCTTGACCCCCACCGAGCGCACGGCATGGTCATAGCCGTTGCGGTGTGCTTTGTGGACCACCACCTCGTTCTTGAGTCCCGTCAAGTCGGGCAATTGGCGGATCGCCGCCGGATCGGCGCCGGCGATGCAGGCCGCGGTGGCGATCACCAGCCCGGCGGCCGCGCCCGACGAGACATAGGCCGCCTCATTGTGGGTCAATTCGGCGATGCGCCGGCCCACGGCCTGCTGTAGTTCGGCCAGATCGACAAAGTGGCGCGAGGCTTCGGCCATCGCCGCCGTGACCTCCGGCGGCATGATCGAACCGCCCAGCCGGGTATAGGTGCTGAGGGCATTGACGATTGGGCGCACGCCCAACTCCGTGTAGATGTTGCCCATGGTCGGTGCTTGATTATCCCTGGGTTATCCCTTGTTAGCCTTTGATGCCCGACATGACGATGCCTTGCACAAAGTAGCGTTGTCCTAAGAAGAAAATCGCAATGATTGGCAGCATCGAGAGGATACAGGCCGCCATCAGCAGATGTTGCAGCGGCTCCCCGCCCACTTCGGGGTTGGTGTTGAAGAAGTGCAGCCCGACCGAAACCGTGAACTTCTCCGGCGAGTTGAGATAGATCAACGGGGTCAAAAACTCGCTCCACTGGCCGATGATCGTGATGATGGCAAGCGTCGCCAACACCGGCTTGCACAGCGGCAGCAGGATCGACCAGAAGATGCGGAAGAAGCCTGCGCCGTCGATCAGCGCCGCTTCGTCCAGGTCGCGCGGCAGCGACAGGAAAAACTGGCGCATCAAAAAGATGGCAAAGCCGCCGCCGCCAAACCACAGCGGCACCCACAGCGGCAGGAGCGTGTTCACCCAGCCCATGCGATAGAAGAGCACAAACTGCGGGATCAGCGTCACCTGGGCCGGCAGCATCATCGTCGCCAAGGTGATCAGAAAGAGCGTGTTGCGCCCGCGATATTCAAAGCGCGCCAGCGAATAGGCCACCAGCGAGGCGCTGATCACCGTGCCCAACGTGCCCAGCACCACGATCACGGTCGAGTTCCACGCCCAGCGCAGCACCGGGATGCGCGGCGTCACCAAGACGTTGTAGTAGTTCTGCCACTGCGGCGTATCGGGGATCCAGGTCGGCGGGAAGCGGAACATCTCCGGCGAGGTCTTGAGCGAACTCATCAGCGTCCAAAACAGCGGAAATCCAAAGAGCACACACAAGGCGAGCACGGTCACATAGAGCAAGAGACGGCCCAGGCGCAGACGCAGCCAGGGAGAAGCGGTGCGCTGGGCGACAACCGGTCGGGCAATGGTCTGTTGTGCCATACGAGGTCTCCTTTAGCCGCCTTCATAATGGACCCAGCGCCGCGAATAGACGACTTGGATCCAGGTGAAGATGATCAAAATCAGCGCCAAGACCCAGGCGAGCGCGCTGCCATAGCCCAGCCGGAAATAGGCAAATGCTTCGTTGTAGATGTGCAGGGCAAAAAACCAGGTGGCATAGGACGGCCCGCCCTTGGTCGCTACCCAGGCCGTGTTAAACACCTTCAGCGAGGCGATGATGATCAACACCATGTTTAGGAAGACGGTGGGCGAGAGCAGCGGCAGCGTCACATGCCAGAACTTGCGCGCGCTGCTGGCGCCGTCGATGTCCGCCGCCTCATAGAGCTCTTGCGGAACCCCTTGCAGCCCGGCCAGAAAGATGAGCATGGTATTGCCGCCCACCGCGGCCCAGATGCTGATCATGGTCAGCGAATAGAGCGCCGAACTGCGCGCCGCCAGCCAGGCCGGCGGGTTTTCCACCCCCAGGTCGCGCAGGATGGCGTTCACCGGCCCCAGCTTGGGCTGGAGCAAAAAGACCCAGACCACGGCCAGCGCCACCGCCGGGATCAGATGCGGCATAAAGAAGATGGTGCGATAGATGTTGGTGCCCTTCAGCTTCTGATTGAGCAGCGACGCCAACAGAATCGACCCCACAATCGTCGCCGGCGCATAGAGAAAGGTAAACTTAAAGGTGCGCCACAGCGACGGCCAAAACAGATCATCCTGGGTGAAGGCGCGTGTGTAGTTCGCCAGCCCCAGCCACTTGGGCGAGCCGATAATCTCATAGTTGGTAAAGCTGAAATAGAACGACGCCAAGATCGGCCCGCCCCAAAAGATGATCAGACCCAAGATCCAGGGCAGCGCAAAGACATAGCCCCACAGCGCGCGGTGGGTCTGGAACCGGGTATGGGTCCCCAGCAAGCGGCCCAACAGACTCGGCTTGGTTGATCCTCCGGGAGGGTTCAGCCGGTTTTGCGCAACAGCCACACAGCACCTCCTATCGACATTGAACTCGCACGAACCGGCCCGCTGTGCCGGGGCGCGCCGCAACGACTTGGCATAGGTCGCTTCACTCCTCAAATTCCTGGGCAGCACGCTGCCCGAACGCTACCAGGGCAGGGTCCAATAGGCAGGCGGAGCGTCCGGCCAGTCCGGCATACTCAGCCCGGTTGGGTCAAAGACGATCTCGCCGGCGCGCAGCGTCATCTGGCATTCGAGCTTTTGCGTGCCGTGCATCTTGGCCTTGCCACAGTCCACAAAGCTGAATTCGCCCTCCAACAGCTTAAAGACCGCCACGTCGGCTTCGGCCCCGACCGACAAGTTGCCCAGCTCCGGATGGCCGATCTCGCGCGCCGGGGTCACGGTCGAACGCATGATCACCTCTTGCAGCGGCATGCCGATGTTGAGGATCTTGTTCATGGTCGTCTGCATGTCCACCACCACGCCATGCACGTTGTGCGTGTGCAGGTCGGTGCTGATCGAATCCGGCCCAAAACCGTTCTGCATGGCCGGCACGGCGTTGCGGAACCAGAAGCTGCCCGCGCCATGGCCCACGTCGAAGATGATGCCGCGCGCCCGCGCCTCATGTACAAAAGGCAGCGGCTTCCCTTGGTCGTCCAAGATAAAGAACTGCTGGGCGTACATATGCGTGTGGATGTCGCCGGGGCGCATCTTCTTGAGGATCAACTCCTCATAGCTGCGTTCGGGCGGGCGCGGCCAAAAATCGACCATCACCGGCTTTTGGCAGAGGTTGCCCGCCTCCACGGCGCGGTCGACCGCGGCCCAAGGTGGGTGCAACTCGTCAAACGGCTCGCGCGTCCAATAGTGCGCGGTCTTGATGCCGACACAGACGCCGGGATAGGCCATCACCACCGACGCCGCCAGCTCCGGGTCCATGGTGTTGATGTCCTGCTCGAACGGCCCGATCATGCCCAGGTCGACAATGTTGATAAAGGCGAAGATGCGCGTCTTGGCCTGGTCGATCACGGTGCGCTTAAAATGCAGAAAATGCTTGGCCCCCGCCGTGCCCGTGTCCACCATGGTGGTGACGCCGGAACGGAAGCTGTGCGAGTCGGCCATCACACTCAGCCCTTCCGGCTCGCGTGTGTGATAGACATGGACGTGGATGTCGAGAATGCCGGGGGTCACATAATGGCCGGCGACGTCCACAACCTTTTGGGCCAGCGCCGGGTTGATGTCGGGGGCG
>QEUY01000255.1 GCA_003577365.1 Chloroflexota bacterium
CGCGGGCCGCAGAGCAGGATACAGACGTGGCGCTCCTCGAAGGGCAGCACGCCGTCGCCCAACTCCGGCAGATAGACGCGGCCTACCTCGAAGCTCGCCAGCCGGTCGGTGAAGCGGATGTTGTGCGCCACGTTCTCCAGCGCGGCGATCAACATCGTGCGGCGCAGGGCACGGCGTTCGGGTGCGCTGGGGTTCGCCACCTCGACGAAGGGCACATCGCGCCGGCCCGCTTCGCCGCGCAGCTTATAGTGCTCTTCCGGCGTGGTCAGCGGGCGGCCGATGGTCTCCTGCAGCCCGGCGCGCACCAGCAGGTCGCGCACCTGCTCTTCGGTCTCGAAGACGATGTCCCTGCGCTGCACCGGCAAGGGTTCGTCCAGCAGCGTCGTGCCGACCCGCTCATAGCCGATGATGCGCGCCACCTCTTCGGTCAGGTCAGCCGGGATCTGGATGTCCAGCCGATACCAGGGCGGCGTACATTCGAGCAGCGGCTCATGCTCGGCGCGCGCCAGGGCAAAGGTCGCCTGCGGCCCGGCCTGGGGCGAGACCGCCTCCACGCGCTTGACGGCGATATCCAAACGGCGCAGCGCCGCCGCCACCTCAAACAGCTCCACCGGCATGCCCAACAGACGGCGCATGTCGCGCTCGGTCGTGTAGACAATGGGTTGCGTCTGGGGCACGGGGTAGGCGTCCACCATGCCCGGCACGATACGCCCGCCGGCATAGCGGCGCATCAACTCGGCGGCGCGGCGCGCGGCCAGGTCATTGAGCTGCGCCGGGACGCCGCGCGCAAAGCGATAGCTGGCCTCGCTGGGCAGACGCAGCGCGCCGGCGGTGCGCCGGTTGTTGATCCCCTCGAAGGTGGCGGATTCGAGCAGGACGGTGCGCGTCTGCCCACCGACCTCGCTCTCCTGCCCGCCCATCACCCCGGCGATGGCGATTGACCCCGCGGTGTCGGCGATCATGAGCATCGAATCGTCCAGCGTGCGCGTCACATCGTCTAGCGTGGTGAACTTCTCGCCGCCGGCGGCGCGGCGCACGATGATCGTCGGCGTAGCATCGCCCACGCGCTGGGCGCGCGATTTGAGGATGTCATAGTCGAAGGCATGCAGCGGCTGGCCCCATTCGAGCATCACATAGTTGGTGATGTCGACAATGTTGTTGATCGGGCGCATCCCTGCCTTGCGCAGCCGGTCTTGCATCCACTGCGGTGACGGGCCGGCGGTCACATCCACAATCATGGCGCCGGTGTAGCGGTTGCACAGGGCGGGGTCGTCGATGCGCACGGCCACATAGTCGCTCGCCTGGTCATCCCCGGCGGGCGACCATTCGTCGGCGGGCAGATGCAGCGGCGCGCCGGTCAGCGCGGCCACCTCGCGCGCGATGCCGATCAGGCTGAGACAGCGCGCCATGTCGGGCGTCAGGTCGATCTCCAAGACCGTGTCGCCCCAATAGTCGCGCAGCGGCAAGCCGATGGGCGCATCCTCCGGCAGCAGGATGATGCCTTCGTGCTCCTCGCTCAGCCCCAGCTCACGCTCGGAGCAGACCATGCCTGCGGACTCGACGCCGCGGATCTTGGAGGGTTTGAGCTTCTTTTTGGGGCGCGGGCGGGCCTCGCTGTAGGCATCCACCAGTTCGGCCCCGGCGCGCGCAAACGCGACTTTAAGCACGGGCAGCGTGCCGTCGGCCAGGCTCTGGCCGCGATAGGCAAAGAGGTTGGGTGCGCCGGTCACCACGCGCTGTGGCGCATCGCCGCCATAGTCCACGTCGACCAGCACCAGCCGGTCGGCGTCGGGGTGGGGCAGCACGGCGATCACCTGGCCGGTGCGGATCGTCTCCGGGTCCCACCAGTCGCCGATCCGCTCGACGCCGGTGACCTCCAGCCCGGCCAGGGTTAACCGTTCGGCCAGGTCTGCGACCGGCAGCACGATCTCTACATACTCTTTGAGCCACGACAACGGCACTTGCATGATCATTTCCTCAACTGGATAGCGATTCGTAGACCAGGTCATGGGCCAGGGCGCGCCATTGGCCCCAGCCGCGGCGGCTGCCGATCAAGTTGCGCAGGTCTTCGGCGATCTGCAAGACCTGGCTGGGCAGCACGGCCCGAAAGCCACAGATACTCTCCCCCGCATGGCAGACCGGCTGCGCGCCGTTGCTGCGCAGGTGGAACACATAGCTGGCAAAGCGCACCATCGAGTCTTCGTGGATAAAGCGATACTCGATCAACCCCAAAAAGCGCACGGCATAGACCGGCAGCCCTGTCTCCTCGTCGATCTCGCGGAAGAGCGCGGTATCTACCGGTTCATCCCAAGCGACGCCGCCGGTCGGCAGGCGGAAAATATGCGCCGGATAGTGCGGCTTGCTGTGTACCCACACCCGGCCCATCTCATCTTGAATGGCAAAGACCACCTCGGCGCGGCGGTCGCTCTCCCCGCGCCAGCGGTAGGAGTAGATATATTCGTCGGCCTGCACGTTGTAGGTGCGCAGCCGGGGGGGGCCATAGCGCAGCGCCAGCGCCATGAGTTCCTCTTCGGCGATCATCGGACGCTTGAGCGCCGGGGTCGCCGGCGCGCCGGTCTGCGGATTGTTCGATGTGTGGTTGAGCATCGCCGGCCTCCTTGATTCACTCATCAATACGCTCCCGCCGTGCCATCCATTCGCCTGCCACCGCCGCCAGGAGCGCCCCCACCGTCGCCAGCGAGAGGGCGCGCCCCACCGTGCGCGGCGGCGTGTCTTCAAAGCGCAGCAGCACAAAGCCTTCTCCCGCCGGCACAGGCACGGTCATGCGCCCCAACGTGCCTTCCTCTTCGGGGATGACGGGGAGTTCTCGCACAGGTGCGCCATGCCTGCCGTCGAGCAGATAGGCCTTCCAGCCCGGATAATAGAACTGGTTATAGACGATCCGCCGCCCCTCCAGCGGCGACCAAATTGACCACAAACCCGATCTGCTTGTCATAGCTTACATTTGCATAGTCTACCATGGAGGTCACCGGGCGCACGGGCTCGCCGGCGCGTTCTTGACGAATATACTCGTCGGCCATCGGGCTCCAGGTGGGGATCTGCTCGACCCAGGCCGTGCTGCCGGTCATCTCATCGGAGGACTGCTGGAAGCGCATCAGCGCCGCCAGACTAACCGGCCCCTCTGCCGGTTCGACGATCTGGACGCGCAGCAGTGGGTAGCTCGCCACAATCACCAGCGCCATCACCCCCACCAGGGGCAGCGTCAGCCCGTCCTGGTCTGCGCCGGCGGCGCGATAGAAAGGCAGCCCGGCCAATACGCCTAGACAGACGGCGGTGACGCTGAACCAGCGCCAGGGAAACTGGGCAAACCCCAGGATCGCGCCGACCAAGGGCATCTCCCACAGCGGCGCGGCCCATTGCAGCGCCAGCAGCGTAGCCACCAGCCCGGCGGCCAGCAGGGTCGCCATCTCCCAGCGCAGCCGCCCCAGCCGCCGCCAACTGAGATAGAGGCCCACGCCCGCCAGCAGCAGCGCCGCCGGGCCAAGCTGGAAGCCCACCGGGTCATTCGGCCCCGGCTCGCTGACCCCAAAGCCCCAGGTCGGGCTGAAGAGCTGGAAAAAGTAGACAAAATGGCCGCGATAGTCATAGCGCCCGTCGAACCATTGATCGACCCGGACATACCGCCGCTCCAGCAGCATGGGCAGCCAGAAGATGGCGCTCAACCCCAGCCCGGCCAGGATACCCAGCCCAGGGGCCAGGGCCGCACGCAGCCAGGCGAGCAGCCGCCGGCCCACGGTCGAGCGCAGCGCGCCGGGCGGCAGGGCATAGACCCCGATCAGCACCAGCGTGTAGAGCGCCAGCAGCGGCGTAAAGAGCACAATCACCAGGTTGCTGGTCAGCATCAGCCCGGCATAGCTCACGGCGCAGCCGATCACCGCCCAGACGCTGGGCCGGATCACCGCCTGGCGCACCGCCCAGAGACAGAGCGGCAGCCAGACAAAGGCCATGCTTTCGGCCAGGTTGGCGCGCACATAGAGGTTGAGCAGGTGATAGGGCAGATAGACATAGACCAACGCCGCGCTGATCGCGGCGTGGCGGCCTGCCCAACTGCGCACAAAGCCATACATCGCCGCCGCGCTGCCCACAATGCTCAGCCCAAAGACCATCTCGACCGCCGCGGTATAGCCCAACCCCAAGAAGCGCAGCAGCAGTTCGGCCACAAAATGGCTGAACGGGCCATAGATGTTAAAGAACGGGTAGCCATAGCCAAAGGCAAAATCGGGGCTCCAGCGCGGCCACCAGATGCCGTCCTCCACCAGCCGGTTGAACTCGAAGAGAAAATAGACATGGTGGCGGGCGTCGTTGGCGCCCCAAAAATAGCCGGGGAGCATAAAGGGCGCGACGGCAAATGCCGTCAGCAGCAGCGTCAGCCAGAAGAGGCTGTCGCGCCACAGCGCCGGCTCGTCTGCCGCCGCTTGCTGCGACTGCGGCAGCGTTGGGTTCCATTCGCCCAGAAAGGCGCGTGATTCACTCTGCATGTTTACCGTGCATGTTCACTCGGCATGTTCACTCGGCATGTTCACTCGGCATGTTCACTCGGCATGTTCACTCGGCAAAGAGGATCATCTTGTCGTCGATGCCGCCGTCGACAGCCAGCCGCGCGCCGTCGCGCCAATCGTAGAAGCCGAAATAGTAGCGTACCGGCGCTGCATCCTGTAGGGCGTCGCGCCCGGCGCGCAGCGCATAGCGCGCGCGATAGATCTCGCCCGGCTGCCAAGTGGTGGCCGGCTGTTCGCCCTTGAGCGGCTGCACGTCGAGCTGGGCCAGCACATGGTCCCCCTGGTCGTCCGTGGTCACGGCTTGAAAGAAGACGTTGTAGTCAAAGGGCAGCGGGCGCAGCACCTGCCAGGTCACATGCAGCGTGGCGCTGCCCAGCCCTGGATTCTCTATGACCTTCGCCTCCAGGATCGCCAGCTCTTGGCGTGCGCCGATCATGGCTGCCGGGCGGTCGGGCGGCGTTATCTGTGTCCCTGCGACCGTGAGCAACGGGTAGCTGCTCAACAGCGTCAACCCCACCAGGACGGCCCAGAGCGGCGCCCGTTGCAGCGTCGGGCTGAGCGCCGGAACGCTGCCCGCCAGCAGCGCCAAGAGCGGGGCCGCGACCAGCACAATCTGCCAGGGGTAGGTCAGCAGCCGGTCTGCACCTGTCCAACGCCAGAGCGGTGCGCTCACGCTCAGGCTGAGCAGCAGCAGGAGCAGCGCGCCGCCGAGCGCAAAGCCGAGCATCCGCCCCGGCACGGCGCTGGGGCGGCTCGCCGTGCCGGCCCGCCACAGCCAGACGGCCATGATCCCCAAAACCAGGACGGCAAAGCCAAGCTGAAACGGGTAGGCCGCCCGCTCGCCCGGCGCAGCCGGCCAGGCAGCATAGAGCAGTTGGCCCAGGGCCAGGAAATGGCCGTCAAACGGCACAGGCGGCTCGGCACGGATCGCCCACAGCGGGATCAGGCTGACCAGCCCTGCCGCCGCGCTCATCGCCACCACCAGCAGCGCCAACCGCGAGCGCTCAACCCAGGCGGCGTAGACCAGCAGCAGCAGCGCCGCCAAGAGCGCCAGCCCCGCCTGTACGCGCCACATCCAGAGGATACAAAGCACTACCACGCCCGCCGCGCTGGGCGCATGGCTGTCGGCATAGGCGGCGACGCCGGCCAGCGCCAGCGGCAGCAGCCCCAAGAGCAGCGCATCGCTCAGGCTGCCGCGCACATAGACGGCGGCCACAAAGGGCGGCATCAGCAGATAGACCACGCCCGCCAGCCCGGCGGCGCGGTCGCCCAGGCGGAGGCGCAGCCACGCATAGATCCCCAACCCGCCGAGCAGAAAGCTCAGCGCAAAGACGGCGCGCACCGCGGCCACGGGTGACATGCCCGCCAGGAGCAGCGGCTGTGCCGGCAGAAAGGCGGCGCTGCCCGTGCCGCGCCAGAGGTCGGGCGCGGTTGCCACACCGGCCAGCGCGCTGGACTGCACACTGTTCCAAACCGGGATGAACCCCTCCCAGCCCTGCCAATAGCCCGGATAGGCAGCGGGCGCCCAGGCAAATAGACTGCACAGCAGGAGTGTCCAAAAACCGAGCCGGGGCGCTTGCTCGTCGTTCAAGCGCATAGAGGGCCTCAGTGGCATTCGCTCAGATTGGCATCCGCGCAGGACTGTATCCGCGCAGGACTGTATCCGCTCAAGAGGTAATGAGCAGTTCGTCGTCGAGTTCTTCGCCGTGGGCGGTATCCAAGAGGATGCCGCCGCCTTCTGCGCCGCCGGGTTCGACCCCGCTCTCCGGCGCGTGCCTGCGAATGCGTTGGGCGTGCAGGCTCAGCAGCTCCAGATCGGAAACCGTCAGGCCATAGCGATTGGTCGGGTGGTTGAGGATACGCGTCAGGTCGAGCGTGACGATGCGCGCCAGTTCGGCGCGCGAGCGAAAGGTCGTCCATTCGACAAACGACTGGCGCAAGAACTCCTGGGCGGCGGGTGTGCGCGGCACAGCCAGGCGCAGCGGCAGGATCGACCGCTCCAGTTTCCAGGACAGCACCCATTCGGCCCCGGCGGGCGCGCTGATGTCGCGGCCCAGCAGGAAGTAGACGCGGTCGCAGTTGGCGATCAGCTCAAAGATGTCGTCATAGGATGCGCCCGCCAGCGGCGTGCGGCGGATCTCGACGCCGATCTGCACCGGCAGGTCGGCGATGGCGCGGCCGATGGCGGCGCGCTCAGCTTCCAGATCATGTGTTGCACTGACAAACAGACGTAGCTTTTCTGCCATCGTTTCATCCTCGCCCGGGGCCTATACCATTAATTTACACCCGATGGCCCCAGCGTTCCAAAAAATCTGCAAAGACCGTGACAATTTGCGCTGGGCGCTCGACCATCAGCATATGCCCTGTGTCGGGCAGCATCACCAGTTGGCTGTCGGGCAGCCCGGCGGCCAGTTCGGCGCTCAACGCCGGGGCGACCATGCGGTCACCCGCGCCGCAGACGACCAGCGCCGGGATATGGATGGCGGGCAGCGCCGCGGTCATATCGAAGCGGGCGCAGGCAACAAAGTCGCCCAGCAACACGCCAGGCGCACAGGCATGCAGCGCGGCCAAGGAACGCTCGCGCGCCCCCGCGGGCGTCTCCGGCCCATAAAAGCCGGCCACGATACGCTCGGCGGCGCGGGCGGGGTCGGTTTCGAGCAGCGCCAGCAGTTTGGGCGAGACGGGCAGCCGCGGCCCGCCGCCCACCAGCGCCAGCCCTGCGGCTGCCTGCGGGTGCGTGTGGGCATAGGCCAGCGCGATGGCTGCGCCGAGCGAATGGCCGGCGACGAGCGGCGCAGCCAGCCCCAGCGCGGTCACAAAGGCCTGCACAACCGCGCGATACTCCTCCACTGTGGCGTAGCCGGGGCCGGGCGACTTGCCGTGGCCGGGCAGATCCAGCGCATAGACCGAGGTCGCGGGCAGGCGGCGCAGGCGCGGGGGCCACTGTAGATAGTTGCCGCCGGCCCCATGGATCAGCAGCAGCGGCGGTCGCGGCCCCTGCACGCCGGGCGCGGCGATATGCTGGAAGAAGTGCAGCCTGTGCCCTGCGACCGTCAGGGTGCGGCGCGCCCTCGCTTCGCCTCCGGCCATTTTATGGGTCCCCAGCCTCCTGGTTTTTACCCGCCTGGCTTTTGTCTACCTGGGCCTTGATCTCCTCGGCCATGGGCGGGTAGCCGTGGTTGGGGTTTTGCAGCAGCTTCAAGTCGGCGTCCACCATCATGCGCACCAGGGTGCGGAAGTCTACTGTCGGCTCCCAGCCCAGCTTGCGGCCCGCCTTGGTGGCGTCGCCGACCAGCAGATCGACCTCGGCGGGGCGATAGAACTTGGGGTCTTGCACGACATACCGCCGCCAGTCGAGATCGACATAGCCAAAGGCTTCCTCGACAAATTGCTGCACGCTGTGGGTTTCGCCGGTGGCGACGACATAATCGTCGGGCGCGTCCTGCTGGAGCATCAGCCACATGGCGCGCACATAGTCGCCGGCATAGCCCCAGTCACGCCGCGCCTCCAAGTTGCCCAGCCGCAGTTCGTCGGCCAGGCCGAGCTTGATGCGCGCCACGGCATGGGTGATCTTGTGGGTCACGAACTCAAGGCCACGCCGGGCGGATTCGTGGTTGAACAAGATGCCGGAGACGCCAAAGATGTGATAGCTCTCGCGGTAGTTCACCGTGATCCAGTGACCGTAGACCTTGGCGACGCCGTAGGGGCTGCGCGGGTAGAAGGGCGTTGTCTCGCGCTGCGGAACCTCCATCACCTTGCCAAACATTTCGCTGCTGCTGGCCTGGTAGAAGCGGATCGCCGGGTCGACGATGCGGATCGCCTCCAGCATGCGCGTCACGCCCAGCGCGGTATATTCGCCGGTCAGCACCGGCTGGGTAAAGCTGGTGGGGACAAAGCTCTGCGCCGCCAAGTTATAGACCTCCTGCGGACGATATTCCTGCAGGATGCCGATCAGGCTCATCTGGTCGAGCAAGTCGCCTTGGGCAATCTCAATCTTGTCCTGGATGTGGCGCAGGCGGTCGTAGTTGATGCTGCTGGTGCGCCGCACCATCCCGATCACGCGGTAGCCCTGGTTCAGCAAAAATTCCGCCAGATAGCTGCCATCCTGGCCGGTGACGCCGGTGACTAGTGCCGTCTTCATATCTGCCTCGTGGTATTATGTCTCGGTCGCTTCGCCATAGGGTTCGCGCACCTGTCTGCGCCAGGCTTCCAATAGGTCACGCAGCGAGGTGTGTAGATCGATCTGGGGCTGCCAGCCTGTAGCCGCCACCAGCCGGCGGTTGTCGCACACGCTGGCGGGCACGTCGGAGGGGCGCAGCCGTGCGGGGTCTTGGGTCACTTCTACCTGCATGGGCGACAGCGCCAAGAGCGCGTCGAGCAGCCGGCGGATGGGCCAGGCGTGGCCGCTGCCTACATTATAGACG
>QEUY01000256.1 GCA_003577365.1 Chloroflexota bacterium
TCTTTGTTGAGCAGCCGCAGGATGCGGTCGCTGCCCGATTCAAAGCCGATGGAGATGGTGCGCCAGTTGGTCTCACGCACCAGCGCCTCAAAGAGGTCGGGCCATTGGCGCACAGTGTCGGAGCGCCCCGCCGCCCAATAGGGCCAGACCTTGTTGGCCTTGCGCGGGTACTTGTCGATCCATTCGTGCAGCCATTTGGGGTTCTGAAAGAACATCGAATCGTGGATGACGACCGAGCCGATGCCATACTTGTCGTCGAGGTCGTTTAGCTCTTCGATCACCGCGTCCACAGGCCGGCGGCCCATGTTGGGGATGTAAGAGTTTTCGTTGCAGAAGACGCACTGCCACGGGCAGACGCGGCTGGTCAGGATCGTGGCGACGGGGCCGGGGCCCCAGCCGCACTCCGGTTCCAGCGGCCAGTTGAACTTGCGGCGCGTCTTGCGGCTGGCGGGCTGCGGCCACAGCGTGCGGTCGATCATCGGCCATTCGGCCATCGAGCGTGCCCCTTCGCCGCGGATGACGCGCGGGAAGGAATGGGGGTCGCGCACCAGGTCGACGATGATCTTTTCGCCCGGCCCTTGGCAGATCTTGTCGAACTGCGGGATCGCCTCCATCTCGTCGAGGGCGACGGTCGCATGCATGCCGCCCGCCAGGATCAACCCGTTGGGGTTCAGCTCCTTGTAGATCTGGGCCGCCTTGTAGCCCGACGGGAAGGTATAGCTGCGCACGTTCATGAGCAGCATATCGTAGCCCTTGAGTTGGGGCGCGAGCTGTTCCCAGGAGGTCACGGCGCGTGTAGAGGCCAGGTCCGTCTGGATGCCGTTTTGGTGTAGGATGGTGCGCAGCAGGCCCAGCCCGTGATCCTGCCATTGCTCATGGGGACCGTCGGGGTGGACCAGGTCGCCCAGGTCGCCCAGGTCTAGCCAGAGAATGTTGGATGTTTTTTTGCGGCTCCAGGGCCAAGTGATTGCCACGTTGCGATAATCCTCCAGGGTAGCGGCGCGCCCTTGTCGATGCGTGATCCGGGTGATCCGTGTCGTACGCTGGGTAGGGCGATGGGTGCGCCGGACAATAGCCATCGGATGATTGAGTAGGATACCCGATTGGGCCGAGTATAGCACAGCGCCGGAAGCGCCGTCAATTTTTATGAAATTGTTGATAATTATATCGCCGGCCGGGGGCTGCGTGCGGCTTGGGAATGGCTTTGTGAAAAAGGGAACTTGACACAGCGCGTACATCTCGCTATAATTTTTCTCACTAAATTGAGAGAAATTCCCCTGGTGAGCCGGCGATAAAGGGGCGGCTAAAACGGGGATGTTGCCCTGAAAAGTTGCATTGCGGGGGGGCATCGGGTAGAATGCAGCAGGTCTCTGGGCCGCCGCGCCTGAGCGTTTGGCTGTGCGCCGGTGCAGGCGGATCTGGGGAGCCGTTGCCCCGTCCACCTCGCTACCTTGTCCATCCTGGCAGGCGAGGGGATACCACCTACTGTTTGCGACCAGCCGGCCCTGGCCTAGCCAGGGATGGCCGTTCGAATTGACCATTCGAACCGATCATTCGAGTTGACTAAAGGCGGTACGAGATTATGGCGAATGCCCCAGCGGGAGACTTTTACGCGTTAAAGCAGGAGCAGGTGAACCAGTACCTGCACGACACAATTGTTGTGCCCGAGGATCTCCAGGCCAACGTGATGGTGACGACCTTGGACAAGGTCTATAACTGGAGCCGCCGCACCAGCATGTGGCCGCTGCTGTTTGGCTTGGCCTGCTGCGCGATCGAGATGATCGCCACGGCGGCCAGCCGCTTTGATCTGGCCCGGTTTGGGATGGAGGTCATGCGTCCCAGCCCGCGCCAGAGCGATTTGATGATTGTCTCCGGCACGGTCACTAAGAAGATGGTGCCGGCGATTGTGCGTATCTATAACCAGATGGCAGAGCCGCGCTATGTCTTGAGCATGGGCGCGTGCGCCACCGGCGGCGGCCCCTTCAAAGAGGGCTACAACGTCGTGAGCGGGATCGACAAATATATCCCCGTCGACGTCTATGTGCCCGGCTGCCCGCCCACGCCGGAGGCGCTGATCTACGGCATGATGAAGCTCCATGAAAAAGTGGACCGCCAGAGCATTACCAAAGTGCCCTGGTATCGCAAGGAGACCAGCGATGCGATCCCGGTGCCGCTGTTGGGCCCCGACATCTTTGACCCGCGCCAGGTGCAGTTGATCAAGGAATACACCTTGGCCAAGCCGGAGAGCGCCGCCGACGGCGAGAAACGCCGGGGCAGCGGTGAAAAGCGGGAGGCCGCCGCACCGGTGGCCTTGTCGGATGCCGCCAAGGAGCGCATTGCCCAAGCCAAAGCGCGTGCCGCCGCCAAAAGGCAGACGGCCTAAACGGGCGCTGCATAGCCATTCAGAGAGGCCGTATCTATGAGCGATGCAATCGTCGTGACCGAATCCCCGGATACCCTGGCAGTTGACAGCCCCTTTGCCCAGGCTGTGCCGGGCGCGGTGGTGGGGCAGTGGGCCGAGGAGAGCGAGCGCGCCCTGGTCGTGGCCCCCGACAAGCTGGTCGATTTTCTGACCTATCTGCGCGACCAAGAGCAGTATGACTTCCTGTCGGGCGTGACTTGCGTGGACTACAGCGCCTATAAGGGCAAGCTGCGCGCCGGGGTCGCCGAGCGCTTTGACGTGGTCTATCACCTCTACAGCACCCAGAAGGGCGGCGGCCCAGTGGTGCTGCATGTGCGCGTGCCGCAGAACGAGACGGTGCCGTCGGCCACCGGCGTCTATCCGGGCGCAAATCTGCAGGAGCGCGAGGTCTATGACCTCTACGGGATCAAGTTTGAGGGGCATCCCAACTTGCGCCGCATTCTGTTGTGGGACGGCTTTAACGGCCACCCAATGCGCAAGGATTGGAAAGAGGCCTATTTCGAAGAAGAGTTTAAGCCCTTCAAGAGCCGCCACCCCAACGGCAAGTATCAGTTCCAAGAAGACAAACTGCCCTGGCACAAAAATACGACCTACCCCGCGGGCTGGGACCCGGATGACTGGAAGGAGCCGGTCACCTATGTGCCGGTGAGCCAAGCGCCCGTGGACAGCGACGGCTATGAGGTGGCGACCGAGGATATTGTCGTCAACTTGGGGCCGCATCATCCCAGCACCCACGGCGTCTTCCGCATGTTGGCCCGCCTGGACGGGGAGACGATCCTCGCCCTGGAGCCGGAGATGGGCTATCTGCATCGCAACCACGAGAAGATCGGCGAGCGCAACACGTGGCTGATGAACATGCCCTATACCGACCGGCTGGACTATCTCAACTCCATGAGCAACAACCTGGGCTATGCCCTGGCCGTGGAGAAGCTGGCGGGGATCGAGGTGCCGGAGCGGGCGAACTATATCCGCATCGTCATGGCCGAACTGACCCGTATCTTGAACCACATGTGGTCGGTCGGCTTTATTCTGAACGACCTGGGCGCGCTGCAGACGCCGGCGCTCTACGCCATTGAAGAGCGCGAGATGATCTTGGATCTCTTCGAAGAGGTCAGCGGCAGCCGCATGATGTGCAACTATATGCGCTTTGGCGGCGTGGTGCGCGACCTGACGCCAGGCTGGGAAGAGCGTGCCCGCTATCTGGCGCACGAACGCCTGCCGCGTGCCTTAGATCAATTGGACCATATGCTCAGCGATAACGAGATCGTGATCGCACGCGGGCGCGGGGTGGGCTATCTTTCGCCCCAAGACCTGATTGCGCTGAGCGTGAGCGGCCCGCAGATCCGCGCCGCCGGGGTCGCCTATGACATCCGCAAGGCGGAGCCATACTGCATCTACGACCGCTTTGATTTCGACATCCCCACGCTGCCCGAAAGCGATATCTACGCACGCTACTATATCCGCATCTTGGAAGCGCGCGAGAGCGTGAAGATCTTGCAGCAGGCGCTGCGCGACATACCGCCGGGCGAGATCAACGCCTATGCGTCGACCACGCTCAACCAGGGGTTTGGCACGATCATGGGCGGCAAGGGCGGCTATACGCTGCGCGCGCCGGAAGGCGAAGTCTACCAGCGCATCGAAGCGCCCAAGGGCGAGCTAGGCTTCTATCTGGTGAGCGACGGCAAGACCAACCCCTACCGCTACCATGTGCGCGCCCCCAGCTATATCAACCTCAATGCCCTGGGGCCGATGGCGGTGGGGTATAAGGTCGCTGACGCCGTGGTGATCTTGGGGGCGATCGACATTGTGCTGGGCGAAGTGGACCGCTAGCAGAAACGCGCCAGAAACGCTGCGCTCGAAGCCATGCGCTGAAGTCATGCGCTGAAGTCATGTGCTAGGAGAGGAAAGACCGATGTTTGGCACCGGCTTGTTGAAAGGTCTTGGCGTAACGCTCAAGCATTTCGTCGAAACCTACACCGATGATCGTAAGGACGTGCCCAGCCGCTATGAGGACAGCATCAAGTTGGGCGAAGGGTGGCGTGTCATCGACCAGCCCATCGACCAGGAAGGGCTGCTGACCATCCAGTATCCGGAGGAGAAACGGCTGCTGCCCGAGCGCTTCCGCTTTATCCCCATGCTGTTGTGGGATACCGAGAAGGGGGAGGATCGCTGTACGGCGTGCGGCATTTGCGCCAAGGTCTGCCCGCCACAGTGTATCTGGATCGTGCGCGATGCCGACGAGAAAGGCAAGCCGATCACTCGCCCTGCTGAATTCTTTATCGACGTCTCGATCTGCATGAGCTGTAGCTTCTGCGCCGAGTTCTGCCCGTTCGACGCGATCAAGATGAACCATGACTATGAGCTGGCCGTCTATGACCGCTATCCGCAGCTTGTCTATGACAAGGAAGAGTTGACCGTTCCTGTCGAATATTACGCTGCGCTGTGGCCGGACCAATATGCCGCAGAGGAAGAAGTGCGGCGTAAGGCCGAAGAGGAGGAACGCGCCAAGGCGGCGGCCAGGGCACAGGCTCAGGCCGAAAAGGCAGCAGCTAAGGCGAGCGCCCCGGCGGGCGCAGCGCCGTCCGAAGGCGGCGAGGCCAAGCCCAAGCGATCCCCAGAGGAGTTGGAGGCGCTGAAGCAGCAGGCGGCGGCGCGCGCCGCGGCGGCGCGTGAAAAGGCCGGCGCGGCCCCTGCCGCGGTGAAGGCCGGCGCAGCCGGGAGCGCAGATGGCGATGACGCCGCCAAGAAGGCCCGCCTAGAGGAACTGAAACGTAAGGCCGCTGAAAAGGCCAAGCAGCGGAAAGAGAGTGCGGAGTAGGCTCTTCCTGTGGCGTCCTTGCCGGCAGCACAGCAAATCCTCTCCCGGCGTGCGCTGCATCGCCTGCGGGAGTTGACTAGGATGCAGAGAGCCAGACTTGCCGGTGCGGTGAGTCTGGCTTGTCTTATTGTACAGAGCCGAACCAGTACAAGGCATAACGAGGAGGCGGAAGGGCGTGAGCGTGAAATTCACCTATTACGGGCATTCAACCTTTGCCATCGAGACGAACGGCGTCAAGTTGGTGGTGGACCCCTTCTTTGCGCCCGATAACCCGATGGCTCCGGTCAAGGTCGACCAGGTCGAGGCCGACTATATTCTGTTGACGCATGGCCACGGCGACCACACGACCAGCGCACCGGCTTTGGCAAAGCGCACCGGCGCGCTGGTGATCGGCAATTTCGAGGTCACCAGTTGGATGGAGAAACATGGGGCCAAGCGGGTCCACGGCATGAACACGGGCGGGGCCTACACCTTCCCGTTTGGCCGGGTGAAAATGGTGGTGGCGCTGCACAGCTCGACGATGCCCGACGGCAGCAGCGGCGGCGACCCCAACGGTCTGTTGATCCATTTCAACGATGGGCATGATGTCTACATCGCCGGCGATACGGCGCTCACCTATGATATGAAGCTGATCGGCGAGGCGGGCGGCGTGGACCTGGCGCTGCTGCCCATCGGCGATAACTTTACGATGGGGCCGGACGATGCGATCTTGGCCGCACAATTTGTCAAGGCCAAGCAGGTCATCCCCGTCCACTATCAGACCTTCCCGGTGATCCGGCAGGACG
>QEUY01000257.1 GCA_003577365.1 Chloroflexota bacterium
GCAGGCAGACTTGGAGCGGCTACGACCGGCACACCTTCGACGCCCACTGCGGTCACCAATTCGCCAAAGACCCACCCCGTCTGCCCGTGGTAGTCGATGGCCCACCAAGTGCCGCCAGCGTCTTTGCCCGTCACCGTGTATGGCTGTCCGGCCTCGCCGCTGCCGATCACGGCATAGTCCGTGCCCGGCCCCTGGCGTATATTCACCGCGCGGTTGACGATAACTTGGGGTACGGATGGTCGCGGTGTCGCCGTCGCAGCCGGCTGCGTGGGGATCAGTTCGACCAATATTGCTGGGGTTATTTCTGAGGTCGGCGTCGCGGTCGCCGGTACGGCGGTTGGCGTGTCCGTGGGCAAGAGAATCGGGGCTTCCTGGCCGCGGGCGGGCAGGGTTGCGACCGCGGTGGGAGAGGGTTCCGGTGATGGAACCGCGGTAGGCTTGGGGGATGGCGCAACTGCTGCGGCGGCTGAAGGCGGCGTTGCGCTGATCTGCGCCGCGACCGGTTCCTGAGTCGAAACGATGGTCTCAGTAGGAGATGGCTCCGGCGTCGGCGCAAACTGTGCCAGGAGCGTGCACCCAAACAGCGCCGCAAGCCCGACGATGCCGCCCATGAGCAAGCGCGAACCGCACCCCGATTTCTTGGTTCCTGATTTGCCGGGCCGTGCGGCGCGTTTGCCGCCTCCTAGACGAGTAGAGTGGCTGATCCCGCTGCCGGGGATCGAGGTATGCAGATATAGACCGCGTGGCCCTCGGTTGAGTTTGAAGCCGCGCGGCCCAGCCGACAGCCCAATTCCAGATTTCGAAAGATTTACACGGAGGCCAGGGGCCAACTTGAAGGATTTGTGCAGGCGGAAAGGCATGGGGGATGCTCCTCTTGGATGGGGATGGATCGGGTTTGTTCCTCCAAGAGGATAGCACCACTCCCACTTATGTTCAATTTTGATGCTGGCATAATCCCCTGCGCTTACTCATAGCGCAGCGCCTCCGCCGGGTAGATGCGCGAGGCTTGCAGCGCGGGCAGAATGGTCGTCAGCAGCGAGAAGCCATAGGCCGCCAGCACGATCCAAGCGATCTCGCGCCAGGGGATCGAGAAGACCTGGGTCTCGCGCATCCCTTCTAGGCTGCCGGCGATCAGGCTTTGGCCCAGCAGCACGCCCGCCGCAGTGCCCACGGCGATGCCGGTCAGCGCGATAAAGCTCGATTCAAGCAGAAACGACAGCGCCACCATGCCCGGCTGAAAGCCGATGGCGCGCAGCATCCCGACCTGCTGCCGCCGCTCCACCACGGTGCGCGTGCTGATCACCCCCAGGGCCGCGATCCCCACCAGCAGCCCCAAGGCCAGAAACCCTTGGAAGACCTGCAAGATGCCGCGCGTTAATGCCTGCGCCTGGGCAAAGCTCTCGGCCATGACCGTGACGTTGATGGCGTTGTTGAGAAAGGCGCGCTCGGTCGCCTGCGCCACGGCGCGGACATCGGCGCCGGGCTGCACCTTGAGATAGAAGGCGTCGGGCGCGAGGACCTCCCCCGCGATCTGGTCCAGGGCCGTTTTGTTGAGCCACAGCCCCGACCCGGCCAAGGTGGTGTTCTGCTCGACGATGGCGATCACCTGCACGGAATGGGGCGTGCCCGCGTCGCCGTTCTGCAGCGTCAGGCGCACGTCGGGCAGCGGGCCATCGGCGGGGATCCCCGCCAGCACAAAGCCGGGCCGGAACATCTCTGGTTGGCCGGGCATGCCTTGCATGTCTTCCTCGTCCATCTCCGGCTCGCGCCGCGGCGCGGGCGTCCCATCGGCTTGGATGCGCTGCAATTGGTCTTGAGTGGCGACGGCTACGTCGTTGCGTGTGCGCAGCGCCTGCCACACGGCGGCGTCGTCGGCAAACTCAGGGGCGCGGCGGCTGAAACTGTAGACCTGGGCCGCCTGCGCCAGATAGCCGTCGTTGACTCCCACGACCGAAGCGCGGTACCAGTCCGGGTCTTGCACCGGCGTCTGCTGCACGCCGCGCAGGTCCATGCGCGCCACACTGCCGATCACCGCCACCGCGTCGCGCGGGTAGCCGGGTTTTTGCGGCAGCTCGGCCTCCAGGTCCTCCAGCGGGTCAAAGAAGCTCAACAGCGTCGAGGAGGTGGCGATGTCAAAGCCGGCGTTGCGCTCGTCGTCGGGCGCGACCAGCGTCTGCGTCGCTTCGATCACGACAGTCATCAGCGTGACCGTGCTGATCACCATGGCGAAGAGCAGCATCGCCATGCCGGTGCGGAAGCGCGCGCTCAACGGGTAGGCGATGGCCGTGCGCAGCACCGGCGTCAGCGCGCCGATGCTGAAGACGCGCGTCGTGAGCGCGGCCAGGGTGTCGGCGCTGAACATGACCAGCAGGATGGCGCCCAGCACGATCAACGGCCCGCCGACCACAAAGCCGAGCAGCGCCCACGGCCCGCCCGTCGCCAGGCTGGCGTCTTCCCGGCCCAGCCAGCGGCCCAGCGGCAGCGCCCAGATCACCAAGAAGCCCAGCCCGATCGTGCTGTAGATGATGCGCTGCACCTGTTCGCCGTTCAGCGGGGTATAGTGTTCCAGCAGCCAGCCGATCAAGAACATGGCCCCCACCAGCAGCAGCGAAATCCCGGCCTGGATCACGGCCCAGCCGTTGGCCGCGCCGTAGTAGAGGACCAGGCCGCCCAGCGCCGCGACCAGCGGCCCAAAGACGCCGCGCGCGGCGCGGCCCCAGCGGGTAGTGCGCCCCACGCCAGGCGGCTCCGGCAGGTCGCGGATGGCGGAGACGATGTTGAGCCGGCTGACGCGCCACGCGGCCACCGTGACCACCACAAAGGTGAACAAGACGCCCAGACAGTAGGCGATCACAATCGAGACCGGCGCGGCGCGGAAATAGACACGGAACAGCCCCGACTGCCCGACAACTCGTTCGGCGGCCTGGTTGAAGATCGTCCCCAGAAAACCGACCATGGCGTACGAGATCGCCAGCCCCAGCAGCACGCCCAGCGCCGCCGCCGCCAGATCATAGACCACGCCTTCGGTGACAAACATCTGTACCAGATGGCTGCGCTGCACGCCGATGGCGCGCGCCATGCCCATCTCGCTGCGCCGTTCGGCGGCCATCATCACAAAGATCAGGAAGATCAACAGCACCCCCGCCAGGATCGAGAGGATGCCAAAGACCGAAAAGATCGAGCTAAAGACCAGCCCGCCGACATCGGCGACCTGTACAATCGTGGCCTTGCTCAGCGGGTCGAGCACGTCAAACTGGTTGAGCGCGGCCAGGGCCGGCTGCAGCTCGGCGGCGTCGTCCGCGGGCAGCGGCAGTTCCCCGATCCAGGCGCGCAGGCTCAGGTCGGCCAGCAGATCGCGGAAGGCCGGCGTGGGCGCGGCCGCGTCCAACTCGGCAGCCAGCGCGGCGATATGCTCCTTGGTGGTGTTGACTTGCCCAAGGCTGCCGATGATGCCGCGCAGGAATTCCGGGCCTTCATACTCGCGGTCAAACTCCGACTGGTAGGCGGCGGCCTCGGCGGCCAGCACGGGACGCACCTGGGGCCGCCGCAAGATCGCAAAGACTTGGTCCACGGCGGCAGGGTCCAGCGCCAACGCCTTGAGCCGGGCGCTGACCGCTTCGGTCTGCTCGATCCCTTCGATCTCGTCACCCACGTTGGAGACGAGGATGTTGTTGACCTTGCCGTTCATAAACAGCAGCTTTTGGGCTTCGTCTAGCCGCAGCATAACCACCGGGGCCAGCGCACCGACCGGGCTGGCCTGGTCGACGATGGCGCGCACGCGGAAAGGCAGGGGGATGGGGCCGATGTAGACTTCGAGCACATCACCCACGCGCGCGTCCAGCAGGTCGGCCCCGATGCGGTTGAGATAGACATCACCCTGGCGCAGTTGCAGGCCAAGCTGCGCCAAGACGCGGTCCAACTCCGCGCCCAGGGTATTGAGGTTGAGTGCGTTGAGCAGATTGGTGGTGGCGGTCTGCACCGCGCGGCTGTCGATGCCGACCGTTTCCAGGCTGACGGTAGTGGTCGTAACGCCCATCTCTGAGAGCATTTCGGGGGTCAGACCCAGGGTTTCCAGATTGATCGTCTCGATGCCCTGTTGCTCGAAGACGGTGGTGTCTAGCCCCAGTTCGGCCAGCGTCGTTACGGGGATGTTGATCTGGCTCAGGTCGATCCCGCCTTCGCCTGCCCCTTCACCCATCCCTGTAGTCAGCGCCGCGCCGATGGCCGCGGTCGCCAGCGCCACGTCGGAGATGCGGAAATTGCTCAGCCCCAGCCGGGAGACCGCGCCTTCGGCCAGGGTAAAGAGGTTGGCGGCCTGGGCAAAGATATTGCTGACCCCCGGCTGCAGGCTTTCGATCTCCACCGGCGTGCCGTCGACGCTGTTCAGCCCAAAGGTCTGGTCATAGTCGTCGTCCACGGCAAAGATAAAGCCCAGCGGCTCGCCCTGGCCGGTGTTGGCGTTGCGGATGATGGTGGGGAAGATGATCGACCCGGCCACGGCGTCGATCTGCGGCTCGCTCTCCGCTTCGGTCTTGAGTTGGGCCAATCGGTCCATGCTGATGCCGGGCAAGCCGCCTTCCAGCACCGCCAGGACGCTGGTCAGCCCGCCTTCCATCAGCCGGTTGAGTTCTTCAATCTGGGCGCTCTCCTGCCCTTGGTTGCCCACGCCGGCCAACGCCGACAGCAGCGGCGGCGCGATGATCTCGTCGATCATGCCATAGGCTTGGACGGCATGCCGCCGCACCGAATAGGTGAGCGTGTCGCCGGTGGTCAACGAACTGAGGATGATGATCGTGCTGAGCGTCAGCCCCAGGATAATCAGCACAGACTGGGCGGGCCGCCGCGGGATGTTGCGCAGCCCGATCTTGACCAGCACAGGGTTGCGCCAACCCAATAACAGGATATAGAGCAGGACGCCCGCCACGCCGATCAGCAGGCCGATCATGACATTATTGAGCCACCGCGGGGTCGTGGGTCACGACCACCAGCGTTTGGCCGTGGGTCTGGTTCAGGTGGCGCATTAGGTCGATGATGTCTTGGGCCGCTTTGCTGTCCAGGTTACCGGTCGGCTCGTCGGCCCAGACAATCGCCGGGGTGTTGGCAAGGGCACGGGCGATGGTGACGCGCTGGCGCTGCCCGCCCGACAGCTCGGCGGGCCGGTGGTGGGCGCGGTCGCCCAGCCCCACCTGCTCCAGCGCATCGAGCGCCTGCCGCCGCGCCGCGCCGGGCGAGCTGCCGCTCACCAGCAGCGGCAGCTCGACGTTTTCCACCGCCGTGATCACCGGCAGCAGGTTATAGGTCTGAAAGACGAAGCCCATGCGCCGGGCGCGATAGGCGGTGCGTTTGCGGTCGCCCATGGCGCGCAGGTCGGCCCCTTCGATCCACACCTCGCCGCTGTCGAACTCGTCCAGCCCAGAGAGGCAGTTGAGCAAGGTGGTCTTGCCGCAGCCCGACGGCCCCATGATGGCGACCATCTCGCCGCTCTCCACGGTCAGGTCGACCCCGCGCAGCGCATGGACTTCGATCTTACCGGTGCGAAAGGTCTTGTGAATCGCCTTGGCGACGATCATCGGTTCTGGCATAACTATGTTCCTTTTAAACTAGGGGTCGTCCAGCCATAGAGTGACGCAGGGTAACGCGGGGCAGGTTACACGCGGCGCAGGTGCGCTAGCCGGATTGCATCATAGACTATTATAGACCCAAACCTATAGACCCAATACGCACCAAATCGCCGCCAGTCGCAAGTTGATCCAAAACAGGCGCGTGGCTTGTGCGCCCAAAGCGATTTGTATTGAGTGATTTGTACAGGCCGCGCAGAAACTGGTAGAATGCGGCGTAGCCCTGTGCCTGCCGGCAGACCGGTCGTGGTTTGCCCTCAGTCTGCCGCCGGCCAGCCGCCGATCTACTGCGGATCTACCGTCGGTCTGTCGTCTTCCAACCTATGTCTTGTTTATTATCCTCTGGTCGACTAGACCCGCCGCACTCGCGAGGGGAGCTAACTGCGTTTTTGTTGCCTGCCGCGGCGTGCGGCAGCCTTTGCCAAACGCCTCACTGTGGATATCGCTGTGGACAAGGGATTGTATGCCAAAACCAAAAGTTATTGGACAACCTGCTTCCGCCCAACATTTGACCATGGGCATCAACGCGCTGGCCGATCTGCTTGCGCCGACCTTGGGGCCGGTGGGCGGCATCGTCGCCAACCAGCGTGATTTCAAACGCAGCGCCGAGCTGCTCGACGACTCCGCCACGGCCGTGCGCCGCATCCTCAACCTGGGCGACCCGCGCGCCGACGTGGGCGCGATGTTGATGCGCAGCATGGTCTGGCGCGTGGTACAGCGCGCCGGCGACGGCGGAGCTACCGCCGCCGTGCTGACGCGCGCGCTCTATCAAGACGCGCTGCGCGTGCTGTCGGCGGGGGCCAACGCCATGCAGGTCGCCAAGGGCGTCAACCTGGCGGTCGCCGCTGCCGTGCAATCGCTCAAGGCCCAGGCACGCGCGATCGCGCATGAAAACGACCTGGCACATGTGGCGCTGACCGTCGTGCGCGACCCTGACCTGGCCGCGGTCCTGGGCGAGATGAGCTATCTGCTGGGGCCGGACGCGCATGTGACCGTCGAAAAGTATGTCGCGGCCTATCTCCAGCAGTTCTATCATGCGGGCGCAAGCTATCGCGCCCAGATCGCCAGCATGTATCTCTACACCGACCAGGCGCAGAAGAGCGCGGTTCTGCCGCCGGGCGTCATTGCCTTGGTGGACGGCAAGCTGGAAACGGTGGACGATGTGGTGCCGATCTTGCGGGCGGCCATGCAGAGCAATGCGCGCTCGTTGACGATTGTGGCGGGCCATTTTAGCGAAACCGTGCTCAGCCTGCTCATCACCAACTCGCGCCAGAATGACCGTCCCAAGGAGGGCAAGGAGAACGGCAAGGAAAAAGCAAACGGCAAAGAGAAGGCCGAGAGCAAGAAGCCGGTCATCCTGGCCGTCAAACCCAAGGATGTGGGCGAGGCGCGCCGCGCCGTCTTTGACGACCTGGCCCTAGTCACCGGCGGTACGGTCTTGGGCCGCACCTGGTCGATTGGGCTGGACCAAGCGACTGTGCAGGATTTGGGACAGGTGCAGCGCGTCGAGTTTGCCGCCGAACGGGTGCATATCCTGCCCGAAAACCAGTTCAACGCGGCCGTGCAGCAGCGCACGGCCGAACTGCGCGCCCGCTTGGAGGGGATGACGCTGGACGACGAGGATCGCCCTGTGCTGGTGCAGCGTCTGTCGGCCCTGACGGGCGGCATGGGCGTCTTGAAGATCGGCACCGAGAGCAAGCTGGAGCGCGAGGTGGCCGCCCAAAACGCCGAACGCACGCTCAAAGTGCTCTCGGCGGCGCAGCATACGGGCGTCGTGCCGGGTGGCGGCGCAGCCTATTTCCACGCCATCCCGGCGCTAGAGGCTCTGGAGGTCGAAGGTGACCAGCGCTTCGGCGTGCAGATTGTGCAGCACGCGCTGGCCGCGCCGCTGCGCCAAATCCTCGACAACGCCCATCTGCCTTCCTCCAGCGTGGTGATGGACCAGATCCGCCGCGCCGGACCCACGGCGACCTATGATGTCGTGGCGGAAAAGGTCGTGGATGCCTGGGCGGGCGGCGTGCTGGACGTGTGCGGCGTGCTGACGACCGTGCTGCAGACCGCGGCCAGCGCCGCCTTGATGGCCTTGACCACCGACACGATTGTCTATCATAAAAAGCCTGAACAGGCGATGAACCCGTAGTTCTACCCGTAGCGATACGCTAGGCGCAACGATGACCATTATTCTTTCACTTTCCCAAGCCAACAATACCCTCTGGGCTGCCGGTCCCGATGGGCTGTATATCGTGACCGGCAGCGGGTTGCAGCAGGTTCCGCAACCGCAGGAGAATCTCTACTGCTGCTGCGCCATCCACGACCGCATTTTGGTCGGCGGGCTGCCACATGGCGTGGCCTTCAGCATGCAGCAGGGTGAGAACTGGCAGGCGGGCTGGATCGACAGCGTCGACGCGCCGGTCATCACGCTGGCTGCCGATCCTCTGGTCGAACAGAGCGGCGTGATCCTGGCTGGGACCGACGGCGGCGGCGTGCTGCGCTCCACCAACCGCGGCAACCACTGGTATGCGCGCAACTTTGGGCTGCGCAGCTTCAACGTCCTGGCGTTGGCCTGGGCGCCGCCGGCTCCGGCAGAGGCGTGGCCGCGCTGGCAGACAGTCTTTGCCTGCACCGAGGAGGGCATCTACCATTCGCCCAACGGCGGGCGCGGCTGGAAGCGTGTGGAGTGCCCCGAAGCGGTCTATCAAGCGATCGCGGTGGCGCCCGATTTCCATATGTCGGGCGTGGTGCTGGCGGGCAGCGAGAGCAGCGGTCTCTTCCGTTCTGTCGATGGGGGCCACAGCTTCAGCCCTGTGCCGGAGATTGCGGGGCAGGTTAATGCCCTGGTCGCCACCCCCACCGGCTGGCTGTTGAGCGATGAAAACCAGGTGTGGCAGTCGAGCGACGGGCAGCAGTGGCAGCCGCTGGCAGAGAGCCGGTCGGCGCTGACGCTCTTGGCCGCGGGCGATGCGGTCTGGGCAGGCCATGAGGACGGCGTGGCGCGCGTCGATGCCGGCGCAGTGCCCGTGGCGGCCTGATGCAAACCCTGGTGCTGGCCGAACCGGGCCGCTTCCTCCTCACCGAGACGGACGCGCCGGGCGCGCCGGGGCCAGGCGAGGCCCTGGTGCGGGTGGCGCGCGTCGGCATCTGCGGCACCGACCTGCACGCCTTTCGCGGGCGCCAGCCCTTCTTCAGCTACCCGCGCATCCTGGGCCATGAGCTCGGCGTCGAGATCCTGGCGCTGGGGCCGGAGACCGAAGCGTGGGGGCTGCACGCGGGCGACCTGGCCGCGGTCGAACCCTATCTCAACTGTGGGGAGTGCAGCGCCTGCCGCCGCGGCAAAACCAACTGCTGCAGCCAGCTACAGGTTTTGGGCGTCCATACTGATGGCGGGATGCGCGAGCAGATCGTCGTCCCGGCGCGCAAACTGCATCTGGCCAACGGCGTGCCGGTCGAGCATTTGGCGCTGGTCGAGATGTTGGTGATCGGCGCGCACGCCGTGCGCCGCGCCGCCCCCGGAGCAGGTGAGGCGGCGCTGGTGGTGGGCGCGGGGCCGATTGGACTGGCGACGGCCCAGTTTGCGCGCCTGGCGGGCGCACAGGTCAGCGTGCTGGAGATCAGCCCGCAGCGCCGCGCCTTCTGCGCCGCGCACCTGCCCGGCGTGCAGGTGATCGACCCCGGCGAGGATGCCGTGCCCGCGATCCAGGTCGGGCACGGCGGCGAGCTGCCGACCCTGGTCTTCGACGCCACCGGCAGCGCGCAGTCGATGCAGGCCGCCTTCCGCTATGCCGAGAACGGCGGCAAGCTGGTCTTTGTGGGGCTGGTGCAGGGCGACCTGAGCTTCAACGACCCCGAATTTCACCGCCGCGAGATGACACTGATGAGTTCGCGCAACGGCATGGGCGCGGACTTTGCCCACGTGATCGACACACTGCAGCGCGGCGCGGTCGACCTCACTCCCTGGATTACCCACCGCGCGACCCCCGAAAGCCTGGCGACCGAGTTCCCGCGCTGGCTGGAACCGGGCCAAGGGGTCGTCAAAGCCATGTTGGAGTTTAGGCCATGACGCAACAAACCAACCCAGGTCAGACCCCGACAGGTCAGACGCTGGCCGCGCTTGCGCCGGACCGGCTCTTTTCGCTGCAGGGCAAAGTGGCGGTCGTCACCGGCGGCACGGGCGTGCTGGGTGGCGCGATCGCGCATGGGCTGGCCGCGGCGGGCGCGCAGGTCGCCATCCTGGGCCGCCGCGCTAACCTGGCCGCCGAGGTTGCCGAGGGCATCAACGCCGCCGGCGGGGCTGCCATGCCGCTGCCCGGCGATGTGCTCGACAAGGATCAACTGGCGTCGGCGCGCGCCGCGCTGCTGGCGCGCTGGGGCCGTGTGGACATCCTGATCAACGCCGCGGGCGGCAACATGCCCGATGCCACAGTCGTGGGCGACCGCACCTTTTTCGACGTCAGCCAAGAGGCCTTTGAGCGCGTGGTCTCGCTCAACCTGACGGGCACGGTGCTGCCGTCGCAGGTCTTTGGCCAGGCGATGGCCGAACAGGGCAGCGGCAGCATCATCAACATCTCGTCGATGGCATCGCAGCGCACGCTGACGCGCGTGGTCGGGTATGCCGCGGCCAAGGCGGCGATCGACAACTTTACACGCTGGCTGGCCGTGGATTTGGCGCTCAAGTATGGCCCAGGGCTGCGCGTCAACGCCATTGCGCCCGGCTTTTTTATCGGCGAGCAGAACCGCGATTTTCTGCTCAACCCGGACGCCACCTTGACGGCGCGCGGCCAGTCGATCGTCGACCACACGCCGATGAAGCGTTTTGGCGAACCGGATGAACTGATCGGCGCGGCCGTCTGGCTGGCGAGCGATGCGGCGCGCTTTGTCACCGGCATCGTCGTGCCGGTGGACGGCGGCTTTTCCGCCTTTGGGGGCGTGTGAGCGCCGGTACCAAGAAGATTGCGAAAATAGACGACCTGTCCTGACCCGTAGCGGCGGTACCATACCGCCGCTATGATTGGACGGCTGTGGTTTATTTTGTGAATCTTCTATGAGGGAACTGCCGGCGCGCCGGCGTCGTTGATGGGAGACACCGCGCTTCTCCGTTGTGCCGGTGTTTCTGCCATTTTCAACGCCAGTTAGGAGGTGAATCGATGCGTTCCCCTAGACGACGGCTGCTTTCACCGGTTTTGGTGAGTTTCCTGCTCTTGGCCGGTCTGCT
>QEUY01000258.1 GCA_003577365.1 Chloroflexota bacterium
GATGCGGCAGGCTAGTTCGACGGCGTCGAGGGCGCTGCCACCCTGGCGCAGCAGTTCCATGGCCGCACTCATACCGGCGCGGCCGTTCTCGCTCGCCACCATCACCGGCAGCACGCTTGGCGTCTCAGCCATTCCCACCCTTCCCAGCGAACGATGCACAGAAAACGATACGCAGCGTTGCCGGCTGGCCGTCCTCCACTGGGCGCTCCCCAGATCAACGCGCCGCGGATTCGCGGCCCAGGCTGCCGGCCAGCAGCGCGATCACGGCGGCTTCCAGCGCCTCCCACGCCACATCGGGCCGCTTGTTGACCGTGACAAAATCCTGCGCCATCAGCACATTATAGACGCCCTCCAGCCCAAACAAGCGCCGTGCTACCGGGTCGGCGGCGGCGCTCTCCGCCGAGCTAAAATTGCGCGACTGGGCAAAGCGATGGCCCGGCAAAATAAACTTGCGTGCGTTGCCAGCAGTTCCGCCACATCCTTGACGGCCACAACGCCGCCCTGCTGCTTGGCCGCGTCGCTCAGCATCGTCAGGCAGAAGGGACAGCCGACCGCTACCGTCTGAGCGCCGGTGGCGGCCGCCTCCTTGAAGCGATGGATATTGACCGGCTCGGCGCCGTGTTCCTCTTCCTTCCACATCTGCGCACCGCCCGCGCCGCAGCAGAACGACTGCTGCCCATGGCGCGGCATCTCGACCATATTCACGCCCAGTTCGCCCAGCGCGGCGCGCGGCGCGTCTACGATCCCGTTGTGCCGGCCCAGATAGCAGGGGTCATGGAAGGTGATCGTGTCGCCGCTGCCGTTGCGCTGCACGTCGATCTTCTTGGCCGCAGCCAGTTCGGAGAGCAGTTGCGTGTGGTGGATCACCGTATAGTGGCCGCCATACTGCCCATATTCCTTGCCCAGCGTGTGCAGACAATGCGGGCAGGTCGTCACAATACGCTTGGGGTTGACCTCGTTGAGCGTCTCGATATTGGCCTTCGCCATCTCATAAAAGAGATATTCATTGCCGGAACGCCGCGCCGCATCGCCCGTGCAGCGTTCCATCTCGCCCAGCACGGCAAAGTCCACGCCCGCCGCAGCCAGCACCTTGGCAAAGGCGCGCGCCGTCTCCTGGGCGCGCGGGTCATAGGAGGGCGCGCAGCCGACCCACCAGAGGATCTCTGGCTCCGGCTTCGCGTCGATCGTCGGCACCTCCAGCCCCTCGGCCCAGTTCATGCGGTCGCCGGCGCGCAGATTCCATGGGTTGCCGTTGCGCTCCATACCGCGATAGGCGGTCTTGAGTTCGCCGGGGAACTCGTTCTCCATCAACATCTGGCGGCGGCGGATGTACATAATATCGAACATCGGCTCATTGCCCACCGGGCAGATGTCGATACACGCGCCGCAGGCCGTGCAGGCCCACACCGCCGATTCGCTGATCGCATAGTCCATCAACTTGTGCAGTGACGTGGCGCCGCTGCCCAACTCCTCCAGATGGGTGTTCAGATAATAACGCTTGTTGACCTCCAGCGCCGACGGCGATAGCTCTTTGCCCGTCACATAGGCAGGGCAGACATCTTGGCAGCGGTTGCACATGATGCAGGCATAGGCATCCACCAGATGCGTCCAGGGCAGCTCTTCGATGCGTGCCACGCCGAACTCTTCGACCGATTCATCCTCGAAGTCGATCGGCTCGAGCGCGCCCAACGAGGTGCGCTCCGGCTTGGTCAGGAAGTTGACGCCCGACATGATCAGGTGGAAATGCTTGGTGTAGGGAAAATAGGGGATAAAGGCCAAGATCAGGCCCAACGCCACCCACCAGCCCAGATGATGCCCCACGGCTAGCGCGCCCGGCCCCAGCCCCTCCCATGCCTGCGCCAGCAGCGTGCTGACGGGCCGCCAGGGGTCAAAGCCCCCCTCCAGCGCCACGGCAAAGCTCTCGCCCACCAGCCGGAAACCGACATGCGCCAGGATAAACAGCCCGACGATCAACGAGTCGCGGCGGATCGCGCCTTGCTGCACCGGGTCAATCAGCTTGACATTCGACCGGTACTTGAGTACAGGGCTGTTAAAGACAAAGCGGCGCAGCAGGAAATAGACCATCCCCACCAGCACCGAGGCGGTAAACAGATCGGCCAGCAGGCGATAGAGATCGCCGATCATGTTGTGTCCCAAGAAGGTGATCGGGAACAGCCCCTGCAAAATATCGCCGAAGTTGACCAGAAAATAGAAGGTAAAGCCCCAGGCGATCATCACATGGAAGATCGTGCTGACGCGCCGGGACTTCCAGATCGAGCCTTGGGTGATCCACTCGGTCAGCGCGGCGACGGCGCGGCTGCCCATCTGCGCCAAAGACGGCATGGCGCCCTGGCCGCGGCGGATGATGGCGTAGACATAGCGGAAGCTGAAAAACGCATAGCTCAGCGACGCCACAACCAAGAAGAGAAAAAGCAGTTTTTCGCCTAGTGTCAGCATGGGAATCCCTCGCATCGATGCGGGCTTGGGGAATAACGGCGGTCTTGCTGGAGACTCTAGCGAACGCAGGTTGTGACACCGTTCCGATAGGGTACACTAGGTGGGTGAGAAAACCAATCGGGGCGTATCCGCCAGTGTTGGATGCGCCCCGATTGGTTCTTCTCGCTTCTCTGGCCTTTGCGCCCTTTGCGGTGAAATCCTCTGAAAGACTTGTCTAGATGATCTTCACCGCCGGCGCGGGCTGCAGGATCAACAAGCTGATGCGCGACGCGATCTTGCGCGCCAGCCGGCGGAACGACTTGGCCGCCTCGCTCTCCGGCGCGTCGATCACGATCGGGCGACCGCTGTCGCCGCCCATGCGGATGCGCGGGTCCAGCCCCACCGTGCCCAGGAACTCTACCTCCATCAACTGCGCCGCGCCCTCGCCGCCGCCGCTGCCAAAGACCTCGCCGCTCATGTTCTCCACCACGCCGAGGATCGGCACTTCCAGCCGCTTAAAGGCCGTGGCCCCGCGCCGCGCATCGCTGATCGCCACCGCCTGCGGCCCGGTCACGATGATCGAGCCGGTAAGCGGCACGCTCTGCGCCAGGCTCAGTTGGGCATCGCCCGTGCCGGGGGGCAGGTCTACGATCAGATAGTCCAGGTCGCCCCAGCGCACATCGGTGAACAACTGCTGGATCGCCTTGTGCAGCATCGGCCCACGCCAGACCACTGCCTCGCCTTCGGGCATCAAAAAGCCCATGCTGATCACCTTGACGCCAAAGGCCTCAAAGGGAACCAGCTTGCCGTTGTCCACGCGCGGCTGGCCGCTCAGCCCAAACATCATCGGGATATTCGGCCCATAGATGTCGGCGTCGAGCACGCCCACCTTGGCCCCATCCAGCGCCAGGCTCACCGCCAGGTTGGTGCTCACCGTGCTTTTGCCCACGCCGCCCTTGCCGCTGGCGACGGCGATAATGTTCTTGATCGGCAGGTTGAGCTTGGCCGTAATGCGCGCATCGGGGCGCACTTGGGCGTCGAAGCGCACGTGGACGGCCTCCACCCCCGGCACAAGCCGCTTCACCGCCTCGACCGACTCCTGCTCGATCTGCCCGCGCAGAGGACAGGCGGGCGTCGTCAACATCACCGTGAAGCCGACTGTGCCGCCGTTGATCGTGATGTCATGCACCATGTTCAGCGTGACCAGGTCGCGGTGCAGTTCAGGCTCCTGCACCGTGCTCAACGCCGCGCGCACGGCGGCCTCTGTAATGCCGGTTGATTCGTGATTCTGTGCAGCCATTGCCTCGTCCTTGTTTTGTCTAACGGGCCGCGCGGCCCCGCCGTTGGAGCCGCCCCGCGCCCAAGTGTTCATATCAGTCTAGCCGCGCGCGGCTGCTCTGTCCGTGACTGAAGTCTCGTTTTGCCCCGTGCGCCCCATATCTGCCGTGATCATCCGCGCCACCCGCCGGCCCATCTCCACCGCATAGTTCGTGCCCCGATCCCAGGGATAGACCTGGCTCATCGAAGCAAAGTACAGCCCGGCCAACGGCGTGCGGATGTCCGGGATCAGCGCCGCATAGCCGACCGGCGGCACCGGCTGCGCATAGGCCGCCTTGTGGACCCAAGCGCCGGTCACCCAGCCGGGCCGGAAATCCGGGTTGAATTTGGCGAGATGGGGCACAAACTCCCCCAGCAGCGCGTCCACGTCCATGCCAAAGTAGGGATGATCCGAATCAAGATAGTCGCCGATGTAGATCAGATGGTCGCCGGCGTAATGGCGCGGGGCGATCATATTGGTGTGTTCGACCAGCGCCAGAAAGGGCAACCCCTCGCGCTTGGGGATATTGGCCCAATAGATCGGCGGCATCAACGGCTGTTTGAGCGCCACCGTCGTCACCACCGCGCCCATGCTGCGCAGCCCGCGCAGCGCGGAGAGATAACCGGCGGGCAGATCGGGCGCAAGCCGCTGCATCCACTGCGGGCTGACCGTGCTCAGCACCACGTCAAACAACGCCGGCGCTTCGCCTGCCACGTTCACAAGCAGGCCGCCCCCTGGCGCAGGCGTAATCGCCTGGACAGGGGCCTGGGTGCGGACAACCGCACCCTGCCGCCGCGCCGCGTCCGCCAGCCCATCGACAAAGGCCTGAAACCCGCCGCGGTAATAGCCCAACCGCTGCGTGCGTTTGACCATGCGCGCCCAGAACCAGGCCAGGTTCACGTCGGCGTAGTGCGCGCCAAACTTTCCTTGCAGCATGGGTTGCCACAGCGTCTGATAGGCCGTGCGCCCCATCCAACGCTCCAGCCAGCGGTCGGCCACGATATGGTCAAAACGCCGCCAAGGGCGCAGCGGATGATAGCGCAGATAGCCCAACACCGCGCCCATGCGCAGCCGATTCCACAACGACAGATGGGGAAATTGCAGCACGCGCAACGGCGTATCCAGCGGATAGTTGCGCCCCTGGTAATACATCGCCGTCACCGGCGTGTGGAACTCCAGCAGGTGGCTGAGTCCCAACTCACGCGTCAGGCCGATGATCGCATCGTCGTTGGTGAACAGGTGGTGATAGAAATGCTCGAGGGGCCATTCCCACTCGGCGCGGCCCCGAAAACCGGCAGCCAACCCGCCGAGCGCCGCGCCGCCCTCCAACACCGTGACCGCAAAGCCCGGCGTGCGGGCGAGGTCATAGGCGGCGCTTAAGCCTGCGATGCCGCCGCCGATGATGGCGACGCGCCGTCCATGCGCCGGGACGGTCGATTCGCTCATGCCAAACCCACTTCAAGGGCCGGTTGTGCGGGCCGGCTGCGGCCTGTCTGTGACAAATCCATCGCTGCCGCCCATGTTCAGGCCGCCAGCGACAGCTCGCCGCGCACACCCTGCTGCAAATGCTGGCTCAATTCCTTCTTCGCCCGGCCATAGAGTTCAAGCAGATCGCTGTCGGAGCCTTTATAGGACTGCACCGTCTGCGTGGCGCACAAAAAGCAGCCGCGCAAAAACTTATAGTTGTTGCTGTTACAGCGCAGACAGCCGTCCAGTTCAATCATCATCAGCACAAAGGCCAAGCTGTCCGGGTGGGTCTCCGGCAGTGCCGCCACCCGGTCCACCAGTTCACGCCATTCCTCGCCGCGCAGATCGCGCAGGCTGGGGATCAAATGGGCCGGGAAGAGGAGTTCAGCCTTTGAATGAACGGCAAATTCGCTTAGGTCCGACATGGATTCCTCCAATTGACTCAATAGTCCAACAAAACAGAGCAGCGCCGCGCTGCCCGTTTTGCTCGGCGCTAGATTTCCAGCGCCACATTCGGCAGCTTTACCAACTGCGGCTCGCCGTTGAGCGCGGGGCGGCTCACCAGCAGGTTGAGGTTGCCTACCAACTGCTGCACGTCGATGCCCGCCTGTGCGCTGACCTGGGCCAGTGTGGCATCCGGCTCTACCGCGCAATGATCGCAGCCGCCCAAATGAAACCCGGCGAAGATCTGCGCAGCCTGGGGGTGTGTCAACAGCGCCTCGCGCACGCTCATCTCTGGGGAGAAAGCCGGGCCGTGCGCCTGTTGGCGCAGCGCCACACGCAGCCGTGCGGTCTCATCCTGCAGCCGTTCCTGCAAACGGCGCAGTTCGTCGTTGGCATCAAACAGCGCCTTGTTATAGCGGTCCAAGCGGCGGCCCGCCGTCTCCAGCTCTTGGTTGAGCTTCCACGCGTAGCCCAACGCTGCCAGGGCCACCCCCAGCGCCAACCAGGCCATCAGTGTCGCCATTGCCGTCTCCACTTCACCGGGTTCTGTTGCACCGCGATCTCGACAGGGCGGCGCTAATCCAAGATGAACGATTCGCCGGGCTGCAGCACGGTGCAGTCGATCTCCGCCACCGTCCGCAGCTTAGCCGCAAAGTCGTGTGCGTCCTGCCGGATCACCGGGAAGGTCTGATAGTGGACGGGGATGACCTGCTTGGCCTTGACAAATTGTGCGGCCAAGATCGCATCGTCCGGCCCCATCG
>QEUY01000259.1 GCA_003577365.1 Chloroflexota bacterium
GCGGCCTGGTGACCTGGACGGCGCTGCGGCCTGTCTATGCGCCGGGCGGTCTGCCGTCGCTGCCGGCGGGCAAGGTGCTGTCGGCCACGGCGTCGGCCTTCTTCTCGGTGACGGTAGAGTCCAGCCCGCCCACGATCTACCTGCCGGTGATCACGCAGTAGGATCGCTCTGGAACGCAAGACGCCTAGCGCCCGGCGGGTTTGAGGGCGACGATCCGGTCGGCCATCTCGGCCAGGGTGCTCGCCACCAAGGTGGCCGGAGCCGATTGAACCATCGGAATCCCGATTGTGAGCGCGCTCAGGGCTTGGTCGGGGGCAGCGGTGATTGTGCCCAAGACCCCGCAGCCCAGGGCGCGCTCGATCTCTGACGGCGACTGCGCCAGCGCGGCCTGGATGCGGTTGACGACCACCACCTTGAGCGCCTGGGCCGGGATCGACCAGGCGCCCAACAGTTCGACCAGGGCCTGGCCTGCGGCCACGGCGCTTGGCTCCGGCTCCACCACCGCCAAGACAGTCTGCGCCGCGCGCAGCGCCGCCCGCCCCGCGGTCGACGGCATGTGCGGCAGATCGACGACTACAAAGTCGGTCTGGTTCGCCAGCGTGGTCAACAGCGCCGTCACTTGTTCGGGCTGCATCTCGCGATAGTCCTTAAGCCGCTGCGGGCCAAGCAGCAGGTGTAGACCTTGTGGGGTGGGCTGCAGGCAGGCGGAGACGTTGGCAGCATTGATATGCGAAGGGGCCAGTTCGGCCAAGGTGCTGAGCGTGGCCGTGGGCGAGAGCTTAAAGTGGCGCGCCAGCGTGCCATAGTAGGGGCGCAGTTCCACGGCCACCACGCGGTGGCGGCGCAACGCCAGGCTGGTCGCCAAATTGGCGGTGAGCGTCGTTGTCCCTACCCCGCCTTTGACGCCGATCAACGTGATGATCCGTCCCTGGCGCGCGCTGGGGTCGGCAGCCGTCTGGCGCAACCGATGGGTGCGCGCCAACAGCCCGCGCACCCGTGCCACGATCTCCTTGGGGTCCACCGGCTTGGTAACGTACTCGTCGGCGCCTGCCTCCAGCCCCTGAATCTTGGCCGACAGGTCGGTCTGGCCGCTGAGGATAATAAGCGGCAGGTCGACCAAGGTGGGCGTCTGGCGGATGCGGTGGCAGACCTCGATGCCGCTGGTATCGGGCAGCACCAGGTCCAAGATCACCAGGTCGGGCCGGTCGGCTTGAATCTGCTGCAACGCCTGCGCGCCAGTCATGGCGGTGACGACAGTAAAGCCTTCCTGCTCCAGCGGCAGGCCGATCATACGCAGCATCAGGGCTTGGTCATCGACGATGAGGATCTTTTCAGCCATAGTGAGGCTCTTTCGCGCGGTTGTTCAGTGGTTGTGCAAGGAATGTCGCTACCTGATCCTACTTGATCTGCAGAGTACATGCAAAACAAAACCCGCCGGCCCTATGGGGCCGGCGGGCAGGACGTTGGCCGCGCTGCCTCGCTCCAGCGCGCACCTCACGAACACCTCACGAAAACAAAAGCGGCAGAGACAGCTCTCTCAGTAGCTGAGATATCCGTCGCGGCGGGCGCGGCGCGCCGCCTGGCGCATCCCCCACCCCCAGCCGGTCAACACCACCCCGGCGGTGAAAATAGAGCCCGCCACCAGATAGGCCAGCAACTGGGGCCAGACCAAGATCGCCAGGGCCAGCGCAATCAGCGCCAGCCCGGGCACGATCAGCAGCCAAGAGGCCACGCTGCCCGGCTGCATCCAGCGGCCATCGCGCACACGGACAAAGATCGGCGACCCGGTAAACATGTCTGTTTGCTCCTAGTCCCGCCGCCCCATGAGCAGCGAGGCATAATAGACCAACGTCATGATGGCCTGCAACGCCGCCGCCACATAGGTCAACGCCGCGGCATCCAACACCTTGTCCACCCCCTGCACTTCCTGCGGGGCGAGCACGCCGTTGGCGACCAATAGCTGCTTGGCGCGCTTGCTGGCGTCAAACTCGACCGGCAGAGTGACCAGCGCAAAGACCGCGGTCGCGCCAAAGATGATCAGCCCCAGCCAGGCCACCGAGTTGCCGACGGCCCCGGCCATAAACAGCCCGATCATAAAGATAATGGGACCAAGCCAACTGCCGAGCTGCACCGTAGGCACCATGGCCGAGCGCAGACGCAGCGGGGCATAGTGAGTCTTATCCTGCAGGGCATGGCCGGCCTCATGCGCCGCCACCCCGACCGCGGCCAGCGAGGGCGTGCCATAGACCTCTGGGCTGAGCCGCAGAGTCTTGGAACGGGGGTCATAGTGGTCGGTCAACATCCCCTGTACGCGCTCGATATCCACATTCTGCAGCCCGTTCATATCCAGGATGCGCCGCGCCGCCTGCGCGCCGGTCATGCCGGAGGCCGAACGCACGCGCGAATAGCGCCCAAAGGCCGAACGCACGCGCGACTGTGCCCAGAGACCAAGCAGCAGTGCCGGCAGCGCCAAAATAAAATAGAGCGGATCAAAGTAAAACACCGTCGAGACTCCTTTTTGGTGGGCGGTATTTCTTCAAGTTACGGTCAAACACTACAAGCAAAAAGCGTGCGTCATCCAAACGTACACCGCATCGACGTACACTATCTCAACTGACACGATAGTCAATCCCTATCTTCTAACTCGCTCTACGTATGACTTTACCATGTGTTGCATATACGCAAGATTAGAACCGGGTTAGCGTTGTATTTGCGTGCGCGGCCCGGCGAAGCGCCGCCGCGCCGCTGCCCACAGCGGGCGCACCTCCTCGCTGCGCAGCGCCAAGGCCACCGCTAGATAGACGACCACAGCGATCGACATCCCACCCAGCGCCGCCACCCATGGCCCCAGTGCGGCCGGCGACCAGAGGCGCGCCTCGACCCAGGCGAGCCAGAGCCACACGGCCAAACCGCCTGCCGCCGCCGCCAGCCCGCTGCGCGCCAGCGTGCCGGCCAGCCGGCCCGCCTGAAAGCCGCCCATGCGCCGGTGGAGCAGCCAGAGCAGCAGCGCCATCTCCACCGTGGTCGCGATGCTGTTCGCCAGCGCCAGCCCCACATGGCCCCAGATGCCGGCCCAGGCCAGGCTGAGGGTGATGTTCAAGACCATCGCGCCCACGCCCACGCGCACCGGCGTCCAGGTATCGTGCAGCGCATAGAAGGCGCGCACACCGATCTCGACCGCGGCATGCGCCGTCAGCCCCACGGCATAGGCTTGCAGCGCCATGGCGACCAACGCCGTGCTCTCTGCGCCAAACTCGCCCCGTTCGAGCAAGACCCGCACCAGCGGCACGCGCAGCACCCACAGCCCCACCGCTGCGGGCAGCGTCAGAAAAAAGACCGTGCGCAAGATCAGCCCAAAGGTGGCGCGCATGGCTTCCCGCTCGCCGGCGGCGACCTGTGCCGCAAAGGTGGGAAAGGCCGCGGTGCCGATCGCCTGGGCAAAGATGCCCAGGGGCAGCAGCATGAGCAGCCACGCATAGTTGAGCGCGCTCAGCCGGCCCGCATCCAGCCCGCTCGCCAAGATCGTGTTGACCAGAAAGTGAAGCTGTACAAACAACAGGCCCAACATGCGCGGCCCCATCAGCCGCATCACCTCGCGCACGCCGGCGTCGCGCAGGTCGAGCAGCGGCGCATAGGCTGCGCCCTGCCGCCAGAGGCCGGGCAGTTGCACCAGGAAATGAGCCACCGACCCCGCTACCGCGCCCACGGCTAGGCCATAGATGCCCCAGCGCGGGGCCAGCAGCAGCGCCCCCAAGACGATGGCGAGGTTATAGACCACGGGGGCCGCCGCCGGCAGCGAGAAGTGTTGCAGCGCATTGAGCGCGCCCATCACCAGACCGCTGGCCCCAAAGACGACGGTTCCCGCCAACATCCAGCGCATGAGATTGGCGGTCAACACCTGCTGTTCAGGGGTAAACCCTGGCGCGATCACCCACCGCACCAGCGGCAGGGCAAAGAGCGCCGCCAGCGCCGCCAGCCCCACCAGGATCAACGTCACCAGGTTCAGCGTGCGGCTGAAAAGCTGCCAAGCGCCTGGCTGATCACCGCGCACCCAGTAGCCGGCAAAGGTGGGGATAAAGGCGCTGCCCAGCGCGCCCCCCGCCACCAGTTGAAAGAGCAGGTCGGGGATGCGAAACGCGGCCAGATAGGCATCCAGCTCGGCGCTGGTACCGAACTGCGTGCCGATGATGATCTCGCGCAACAGCCCGGTCGCCCGGCTGAGCACAAAAAAGGTCATCACCGTGGCGGCGGCGAGCGCAATGCGCCGGCGGTCAGCCGGCGCAAGACCTGGCGCGCTCACGGCGGAATGGGGCGTTGTCATAGAGCGGCATTATAGCATCCGCGGCGCTGAATTGCCGACCCGGATCACAGAGCAGGAACATGGGAGATAAGGGGGTAAGCGTGAGCAGGGGGCGGCGAAGTTGCAGGGCGGGAACGCATGTGCTACCCTGTTCGGCCATGGACAGCATGTATGTAGCCCTCAACGCGTGGCGCGAGATTTTGGCGCGTGTCTTTGCCGATTTCCCTCCCCAGGAAAATGTCAGCCCTCCCTGGTTGATCAACCCGGCCACCCGCCGGCGGCTAAAGCTGGACTGCTACTATGCCGACGCCGGGGTCGCCGTGCGCTTTGTGGGTCTCAAGGCCAAAGGGCAAGGTCGCCAAAGCGACTGGGAGATGCTGGAAGAGGAGCAGCGCGACCAGACGCGCCAGGAGCTGTGCCAAGCCAACGGGGTCCAGCTTTTTTTGGTAGAGCCACTGGAAGACCCGCTCAAACAGTTGGATACCTTGATCCGGCTGCTGTCACGCGCCGGGCGCGTCTTGGCACAAAGTGTCCGCCCGGTGCAGGAGAAGATGGTCTGGCAGCCACGCGTCAGCCAGGCGCGCGACCAGGCCGAGGCGATCCGGCGTCTGGTACAGCGTCAGCCCGAACAGATGATGGCCAGCCTGGCCGACAGTTGGCGTGACCGCGAGAGCAACCTATCGGCGGTGGCCGAACCGCTGCCCATGCCCACCCCCACGGTCGACATGGCGCGGCTGGCGGTGCAACTGCGTGAAGGGCTGCGCGTGACGCATGTCAAATTTGGCGGCGGGGTGGTCACGGCGTTGGCGGGCGAGGGCGCTGACGCGCGCGTCAGCATCTTGTTTGACGGCGACCAGGAACGCACCTTTTTGGTCAGCCTCGTCTGCGACAAGCTCACCGCGACCGATCGCTGACCGCGACTCAGCGGACGGCCCATGTCAGGTACAGAACCAAAAAACGCAACGGGCGATTCCGTTGCGTTTTTTGATTGTTTGAATTGTGACGGCGGGCTAGTTCTCGTAAGGCTCGCTGATAAACCCGCCGGCTGTGGAATAGGGAGCTGCGCTCTCGGCTTGCCCATCCTGGTGCATGCGCAGCAGTAGCGCCGCCGTCAGCCGTGTATTCTCTTCCACCGCCAGTTGGAGATGGATCATCTCGCCGGTGACGTAGAGGGCCAGAAAATACATAAAGCCCACGAAGAGAAAAAACAGACCCGCCAGAACCCCGCCCCCTGCGCCAAACAGGGCTGCCGACTCCGCCGGCATCAGGCCGCTCAATGCACTGGTCATGGCGTTGGAGCCGCCCATGACGACGGCGGTGATGGCGCCCAAGATGCTCACGACCAGGACGATCCAGGCGATTACTTTGAGCAGCGTGCCAAAAAAGCGCAGCACACCGAACCGCTTTGGAACAGTCATACTCCCCCTCCCGGATAAGTCAGGATGATTCAGATGGGCAAACGGTAAAACGAATGGATTTGGACAATAGATATGAACGGTAGATAAACAATGGATGTAAATGCGGAGCAAATAATGAAGCTGTGAGCATTGTACAACATTTGGGAAATGCTGACTAGTGCGGATTTTTGGGGAGAACTCTGGGGAAAAGTGGGAAAACACAAGTCCACCGGCCGCGGCCGGTGGCCTTCACACCTTAAGTTGTGCGTTGATTTTGGACTTGAGCGGAGCAGATAGACC
>QEUY01001075.1 GCA_003577365.1 Chloroflexota bacterium
GCGCCGCTGCCGGTGGACGCCTTCAACGTGTTGCTGCCGCGCGACCTCAAGGTCGTAGGGCCGGAGGTAGACTGGCCGCGCGTCGGACGCTATGTGGCGAGCGCGCTGGCGCGCGTGGCGGCGGTGGGCGCGCGGCGGGTGGTCTTTGGCAGCGGCGGGGCGCGCAACGTGCCCGATGGGTTTGACCGTGCCCAGGCGGAGGATCAGCTTGTGCGCTTTCTGGGGCTGCTGGCCGATCAGGCTGAACCGCGCGCCATCACCGTCGTGATCGAGCCGCTCAACCGCAAGGAGTCCAATATCCTCAACGATGTGCCGGAGGCGGTGCGGCTTGCCCGGCAAGTCAACCGCCCGTCGATCCGGGTGTTGGCCGACCTGTATCATATGCAGGAGGAGGGTGAGCCGCTGGCGGACATTGTATCCAACGGCGCGTGGCTGGAACACATCCACGTGGCGGACAGCGGACGGCTTGCGCCGGGCACAGGCGCGTACCCCTATCGAGAGTTTGCGCGCGAGCTTGCGGCCATCGGCTATGGCCGCGGCGAGTGGGGCGGCATCTCGGTAGAATGTCGCTGGCAGGATTTTGGCCGCGAAGCGCCTGCCGCAGTCGAGTTTCTACGCGGCATCTGGCCGAAAGGGGACCTCTCTGATGAGCGCACAGGCGGATAAACTGGCCCAATTTGTGCAGCAGGTGCGCGGCCGGTTGATTGTCTCCTGCCAAGCACTGGCGCATGAACCCTTGCACGGCGCGCCGATCATGGCGCGCATGGCCGTGGCCGCGCAGCAGGGCGGCGCGGCTGCTATCCGCGCCAACAGGCCGGACGATGTGCGCGCCATCGCCGCGGCGGTGGACCTGCCGGTGATCGGTCTCTATAAGGAGGATGTACCGGGCTATTTGGTCTATATCACGGCCGAGTTCATTGCCGCCATCCACACGCAGACGGGCTGTCTGGTGCTGGCCGATATTTCGACCTTGGAGGAAGGGATCGCGGCCGAGGCCGCGGGCGCGGACATGGTATCGACCACGATGTCCGGTTATACGGACTACAGCCCGCAGCAGCGCGAGCCGGACCTGGCGCTGGTGGCGGCGCTGGCGCAGCGGCTGCGCGTGCCGCTGCTGGCGGAAGGCCGCTACCGGCTGCCGGAGCAGGTAGCGGCGGCGCTGCAGGCGGGTGCGCTGGCGGTGGTGGTGGGCGGCGCGATCACGCGGCCCCAGGAGATCACGCGCTGGTTTGTGGAGGGGATTGCCGGCGCCACCCGTGCAGCGCGCGGTGCGCCCTAGCAAATAGGGTCATTCCGAGGCTGATTTCCCTGTGCGCGCTGCGTATCGCAAGGCGCACAGGGGGATAAGGCCGAGGAATCTCTCTGCTCCGGTGCGTCATGCAGAGAGATTCCTCGCTGCGCAGCACTGCGTGAACGGAATGACAGCGCCTGAGCGATTTGTCAACCTTCATAACGTGAGTTCGACATAGGCGTTAGCAGACGAGCGCCGGCGACAGGTTGTCATCAGGCCGGATGCCCAAGCTGGGCTTGACAGGATGCCAGGTGTAG